>JBGMQN010000001.1:0-3520 GCA_048054495.1 Anaerolineales bacterium | reverse complement strand
ATGGAGCCATGCGTACACCCAGCGGACCCACGCTTCCGGCAACGAGCGCATCTGAGCCCGTCTCTTCGATAGCCTGCTTGGCCAACGCCACCCCCGCGGCGTTGATCTCCGCTAGCTTATGTTCCAGCCCGTGCGATGCGAGCTTGTGCTGGTTGGCGCCGAAAGTATTGGTTTCAATGATTCTCGCCCCCGCCTCGAGATATTCTCGATGAATCTCCAGGATCAACTCGGGCCGCGATAGGTTCAACTCATCGAAACAAGCATCGAACGGAATGCCCCGCGCATGCAATTGAGTACCCATTGCACCATCCGCCAGGATGGGCTCTCCGCTGGCCAACCAATCCAAGAACTTCGCGCGATTGCTCATGAGCCTTCGTCCGATGCCAAGGAGGGCTCAGCAACGGCCTCCAACTCTTCTCGCACCTGTCGTGCGGCCTGCGCCATATTCCCCAATGCAGGCAACACCTCATCCCAATTCCGTGTCTTGAGCCCGCAATCCGGGTTGACCCAGATCTGCTCGGGCCTTAGATGCTCCGAAAAGGCCTTAAGTCTGGCTTTTACTTCTTCCACTCCCGGGATATTAGGGCTGTGGACATCATACACGCCGGGGCCGACTTCGCGGCCGTATCCATACTCGGCGAGTTCATGGATAGTCTCATCGCCGCTGCGCGCGTTCTCAATTAGGATCACGTCCGCATTCAGGCCATCGATGGCGCCATAGATGTCGCCGAACTCCGCATAGCACATGTGGGTGTGTATTTGGGTCTCGTCTCTTGCGCCGCCGGTGGCGAGTCTAAATGCATCCACGGCCCATTCCAAGTATTCGTCCCAGCGAGCCTGCTTCAAAGGCAGGCCTTCGCGAAGCGCGGGCTCGTCCACCTGGATCACGCGGGCGCCCGCTGCCTCAAGATCAGCGATCTCCTCGCGCAGGGCCAAAGCCAGCTGGAACGCTACCTCCTTACGAGGTATATCAGCACGCGGGTAGGACCAGTTCAAGATCGTCACGGGCCCAGTGAGCATTCCCTTGACCGGCTTCTCTGTGAAAGATTGGGCGACCCGAAATTCCCGCACCGTCATGGGTGCTGCGCGCCGAACATCTCCCCAGATGACCGGTGGCCGGACATATCGGTTGCCGTAGCTTTGTACCCAGCCGTACTCCGTAAAGGCGAAGCCGTTCATTTTCTCGGCGAAGAATTCCACCATATCGGACCGCTCGAACTCGCCATGCACCAGGACATCCAAACCCATGCCTTCCTGGGTGCCGATGGTGTAGCCAATCCACGCGTCCACTCCGGCCTCGTACTGTTCCTGGCTGATCTCGCCACGCTTGTATCGGCCGCGCAGTCGGCGAACTTCTACAGTTTGTGGGAAGGATCCAATGCTCGTGAGGGGGAAGCGCGGAAGCTCTACCTGATTCGGCCGTCTTTCGGAGTAAGGAGTTTGGCGCCGATAAGAGCCGGATTCCAGCGCCCGTATCCGCTCTCGAACCTCCGGTTCGCCCTGGGCAAATGACCGATACTCCAACCAGGCACGCTCGCCGGCCTCGATTTCACTTTCAGTGGATTCTCCGCTGGCAATCTGTCCCATCAGCACAATCTCGGCCAGTTTCTCCTCGGCAAAGACCAGTACACCCTTGAGCGGCTCCGGCAAATGTTGCTCTCGCTTAGCGCGATAGGGCACGAACTGAAGCGAGCTTGACGCACTCACCCTGATATCTCCCTGCTGCTGAATACGGTTCAGTGTGTCAAGCACTTCGGCATGCTGGATGGCCCATATGCTCCGGCCGTCTACCAGTCCGGCGCAGAGCGTCTTGTCCTTCGGCCATCCGTGTTGCTCGATGAGGCTCAAGTTGTCGCCGCGAGTGAAATCGAGTGTGAGCGCCGCGACCGGTAGATCTACTGCCCAGGTATAGGTGTCGCCTAAATCATCGAAATAGGTCACGAGATTGATGGGAAGATCGACTTTGGCAAACTCCTTGTATGCCTTTCGATAGTGGGGCTCAAACTCTGCCGCATCGTCGAGCACCAACCTCGGTTCGTGCAGCTGAACTTCAGCCGCCCCAAGCTGCTTGAGCGTGTTGAGAAGTTCTACATAGAGCGGAATGAGTTCTTCGATTACCTCATCAAACGGCCGCTCCAGGCGGGCCAGGCTCAATAGAGTTACTGGACCCAACACGACAGGTACCGCACGCTCTCCAAGGAGCTCCTGTGCCAGTGTGATTTGCTCTATGAAGTCCTCGAAATTTGCGCTGGGCCGCATTCCGGCTTCGATCTCGGGAACGAGATAGTGGTAATTCGTGTCGTACCACTTGGTTAGCTCAAGAGCCGGCAGGCCCGCCGCGCCCTTGGCCATTGCAAAATAGAGCTTCAAGCCATCGAATGATTCAAATCGGGTGGGGATGAGTCCCAGACGAAAGGACCAGTCCAGGACGTGGTCATATAGCGTCGCATCTCCAACGCCGACTCGATCGATGTCTGCCTGAGCCACCGCCGACTGACGCTGCACCGTGCGGAAGGTCTCCAGCAGCTCGCTCGTTCCAACTTTGCCTCGCCAATGCCCCTCAAGCGCCCTCTTGAGCTCACGATCGGTACCGATACGTGGGTAGCCAAGCGTTTGGGTCAGGATTCTTCCCATACCTACGTTTCAATCCTCGTCGCGAATGAATATCTGGGGTTAATCCCCCACCGGTCAAAATAAAAAAGGCCCTTTCTGGACGAAGGGGCCGCGAGACTTCACGATCATCCCTCATCTTCCAGAAATTTGGCGGATATGCTCCGCCGCTTCTGCCGGAATTGGCACCTCCCTCTCGGGAGGTTGCCGAGGCTTCGCAGGGCCGGTCCCTCAGCCTCTCTGGATGAGTTCACGGAGTTTATCACAAAGCCCTGCGTACAGCGGATCTTGGGGAGAGGGCGGCAGACAAAGGGCAATTCCGGGCCTCAAAACCCCTTTGAACAGGGTGCGTTGACTGAGAAACCCTCCTGTGCTATCCTGCGGCCGTTCTAATGAAGGGACCCTGAATAGGGTTCGTTCTATGGAGGAGTGAAGAATGGCAGCCGAACGAATGTCTGGAACGGTGAAGTGGTTCAGCCGGGTCAAGGGCTATGGCTTCATCGCACCTGACGATGAAGAGACCGAGATCTTTGTGCATTTCACTGGCATAGAAGGCGAGGGCTACCGCAACTTGGAGAAGGGCGAGAAGGTCTCTTTTGTTGTCGAAGACACCGAGAAGGGCCCCCAGGCTGTGCAAGTTCGTGCCGAAGGCTTTGATGTGACCTCTTGGACGGCCGAGCCCACAGACGAGCCAGCCGAGGGTGTGGTGGGTGAAACCTCGTGGAGGGCGGAGGACGAGGCCGAAGCTTCCGAGTCCGAAGAAGAGACCTCCGATGAGCTCGAGCAGGACGAAGCCGAAGCTTCTGAGTTCGATGAAGAGAGCTCCGATGAGCTCGAGCAGGACGAAGCCGAAGCTCCTGAGTTCGGTGAAGAGAGCTCCGATGAGCTCGAGCAGGACGAAGCCGAAGCT
>JBGMQN010000073.1:0-3525 GCA_048054495.1 Anaerolineales bacterium | reverse complement strand
ATCTCCCCCTGAGCGTTGGGGATTGCTTCGTCGCAGCGCTCCTCGCAATGACGATTCAATGATTCTGGCTTCGTCGCTACGCACATCTGTCCCCCGACGTCGGCGGCCTAGTCCTGTGAAGGTATCCTTCACGCCGCTAGATTACAATCCCGTAGTCCGAGGAGCCGAACCATGGCTGTTCCCAAGACAGGGCGCGAGATCCGATTGACCGCCATGTCGTCTTGCGCAGGTTGAGCTTCTAAGCTTCCTGCGGAGACCCTGGCGCAGGTTCTGCAGCCAGTTCAGGAAATCTTTGAAAAGGACCAAGCCGCCGAGCTGCTGGTGGGTCTGGATGCCCCAGACGACGCAGCCGTATGGCGGTTAGACGAGTCGCGGGTCCTGGTAGTGACCACAGACTTCTTCACACCCGTCGTTGACGACCCCTACAACTTCGGCGCGATCGCCGCCGCGAACTCGCTCTCAGATATTTACGCAATGGGAGCCAAGCCATTCCTGGCACTCAACATCGCCGCCATGCCGGTTGACCTGGACCCCGCTATCGTACGCGAGATCTTTCGCGGCGGAGCAGAAAAAGTACGGCAGGCGGGGGCGGTCATCGCGGGCGGGCACACAGTTCAGGACAAGGAGCCCAAATATGGGCTGGTGGCTCTGGGTTTGGCGGAAGAGGCGGATCTGCTCACCAAGGATCAGGCTCGGCCGGGAGACATCCTGGTGCTCACAAAACCGCTGGGAACGGGCGTGACGACCACCGCCATCATGCGGGACAAAGGCTCTCCAGAACATGAAAAAGAGGCTGTGAAATGGATGACATTGCTCAACAGCGCTGCGAGTGCCCTCGCGAGTAGAGTAGGCGTGCGCGCAGGGACCGACATCACCGGATTCGGACTCATCGGGCACGGCATCGAGCTGGCGGAAGCCTCCGGAGTGCGTCTGGAGATCCATTTCGAACAAGTACCGTTCTTCTCCGGCGCACTGGAGTACGCGAATCTGGGTATGTTCCCCGGTGGAACGCTGGAAAACCAGAGGTTCTTTGGGGATCGGGCCGAGTTTGCAGCAGGCTTCAGGGAGCCAGAAAAGCTGCTGCTGCACGATGCGCAAACCTCTGGCGGCCTGCTCCTGGCAGTGCCCGCCGAACTCATCGACGGTATGGCTGACCGCGCGCACAGCGAGCAGATTCCATTCTGGCGGATCGGGACCGCGCGCGAAGGATCGGGCATCGCGATCGTGCGGAATTAGCGGAAGGTACTGGAGGAAAGATGGCGAAAGTCACAATTATCGGGGCAGGACAAACGGGTGCGACCACGGCTCATTGGTTGGCAGAACGCGAGCTCGCCGACCTCGTACTGGTTGATATCGTCGAAGGCATGCCGCAGGGAAAGGCACTGGATTTGATGGAGGCAATGCCAGTCATCGGCTCCGACGCTAAAGTCGTCGGCAGCAACGACTACGAGGAGAGTGCCGGCTCAGACATCGTTGTGATTACCGCCGGACTCCCCCGAAAACCCGGCATGAGCCGCGATGATTTGCTCGAGGCCAACACCAATATCATTCGCGCCGCGGTGGAGAATTCTCTGGAGGCTTCGCCCGATGCGATCCTGATCATCCTCACCAACCCGCTGGATGTGATGTCCCAGGCGGCGATGATGTTCAGCGGGCTGCCCCGCGAGCGGGTCATCGGACAGGCGGGCATTCTAGATTCGGCCAGAATGCGAGCCTTCGTAGCTATGGAACTCGACATCAGTGTACAAAACATCCACTGCTATGTTCTGGGCGGGCATGGCGATTCCATGGTGCCGCTTACGCGTCACTCGAATGTGGCCGGCGTTCCGCTGAATGTCATTCTGAGCCCGGAGCGGCTGGATGCGATTGTGGAGCGAACTCGAAAAGGCGGGGGCGAGATCGTTGGTCTCCTGAAGACTGGGAGCGCGTTTTACGCACCATCGGCGGCGCTGGCGCAGATGGTGGATGCCATTCTGAACGACCGCCACCTGGTAATCCCCGCCTCGGTCCACCTGGATGGAGAGTATGGTCTATCCGGGATATTCTTTGGCGTCCCGGCACAGCTGGGAGCAAAGGGTCTCGAGAAGGTCATCGAGTACGACCTCAACGACAAGGAACAGGCCGCCCTGGAGGCCTCCGCAGAACACGTGAAGGAGACGATCGAGGAGCTGAAAGAGAAGCTACAAGCAGCTACTTAGACCATCAAGCTCTTTGGAAAGAACAATCAGAAAGCGCAAATCCTCGCGCGTTCCATTCGCGTAGAATTCGCGGAAGCGAGGCAGAGCGCCTTTTGCGCGCAAGGTTCGACTATGGCGAGGGAGTAGGCGCGTCGGCAGATCCGGACCAGGTGAAGACGCGCCGTATGCTGCCTGCGCCGGCGGCCGAGTAACGCGGCTCACCGGAGGCAGATGTTCCAGTCAGCCGGACCGGCTCGATCCACCAGCGCATGACATGCGGCACCGAGCCTGGGGGTCGGAATTCGGTTGGGATGATGTACTTGGTATCGGACACATAGTCGATGAGCATCTTGCTTCCCGATCCGATCATCTGCTCCGTTACATCCACCACGCTGACCCGGTAAAACTCTCCTTCGCGAAGCGCTCCAACGGCGGCCCACTGCAGGCTGACCGAGTCGTTGGCGAGTGTGAACGGTTCGCCATCGCGCGGCAGCAACAGATTCGGCGCAGGGTAGGGCGCCGGCTGGGTGGGTGTCGGCGTAGCACCCCCCACGGTCAATCGCTCGCAGAGCGGAATGATCAGGCGCTGCCCTTCAAATACCGTATCGGTGATCAGTCCGTTGAAGTCTTTGATAGACTGCATCGAGACGTTGTAATTCTGGGCGATGGCAAAGAGCGAATCGTTCGCTACCACCGTGTAATTGTCTTTTGGACAGGCCGCTTCGGTCGCTTCGGCCGGTGCCAGGGTATTGGTCGGTTCCGGTGTCACAGTGGACGTTGGTTGCGGAACGAGGATCTCGGTCCCGACCGACAGCAGGCACTCGGTTCCTAGATTGTTAATTTCGATCATCGAGCGGACGGTGACGTCAAAGAAAAATGCAATCCCGCCGCAGGTATCTCCTTCAACTACAGTGTAGCGGATGGGGGGGCGCGGGGTAGCCGTAGAAACCGGGGAACTCGTTGGCGTGGCAGAGGGAGTCAGTGATTGGGTGGCCGTGGGAGTGGGCGATCCGGTCGGCGCCTCGTCTGCTGCGGCAGGGAAGATCGTCCGGCTGGCAGCGAATGTCAGCCCCGCGGACACGAGTGCAAGCACCCCAATCAGTAGCAGCGCCAGCCTCAAGTCGAGGCTCACCTGGCGTCTGGGAGAGGTAGCCGCGCCCTGCGCCGCGCCGCTCAATTTCGTGCCACAGACCACGCAACGCGTAGCGCCAGGGCTAAAGCGGGTGCCGCAAGTTGGGCATAAAGAGGCGGAGGCGTCAGTCATCAAGCCGGCGCATTATACCAATGGAGGGCGTGAGTGAAATTCAATAGTTCTACAGCTGAGCCCTATGCCGATGACCTCTGGATC
>JBGMQN010000097.1:0-3532 GCA_048054495.1 Anaerolineales bacterium | reverse complement strand
GAGCAGGACGAAGCCGAAGCTTCTGGGTCCGAAGAGGAGACCTCCGAGGACCTCGGTCAGGAAGAGGCCGGAGATGAACCTCCGGACCTAGTGGCCTAGTATCAGAAGCTGTGACCCAATTCAAACCAAAAGCCCGGCGTTTGGCCGGGCTTTTTGACTTTGGATGAATCAATGGGAGTCCCTGTGCAACGACCCAGCCCGTTAAAGCAACCCACGTCCCTGCTCTGCTAAAATACGCGCGTGGGAACACTCTACCTGGTATCTACGCCAATCGGCAACTTGGAGGACGTCACGCTTCGAGCACTGCGCGTGCTGCGCGAGGTGGACATCATAGCTGCAGAAGACACGCGGCACACTCGGAAACTGCTCGATCGCTATGAGATCGAGACGCCCCTGCTCAGTTACCACGACCACAACGAAGCGATTCGTCTGCAGGTAATGCTAGAGCACCTTTCGAGAGGCTCGGTGGCACTGGTCTCGGATGCGGGAACTCCGTTGGTATCGGATCCTGGATTCAAATTGGTGCGTGCGGCCGCCGCGGCGGGTCATGAAGTAAGTCCCATACCGGGACCCTCCGCGCCCATGGCGGCAATCGTCGCCTCCGGGCTTCCCGCTCATTCCTTTGTCTACCTGGGCTGGCTGCCTCGTAAGGCGGGCCGAAGGCAGAAAGCGGTCCAGGAGCTGGCGTCAGAACGTCGGACGATGCTAGCCATGGAAGCTCCCCACCGCCTGCGCGAAACACTCCAGGAGCTCGAGGCGGTGTTTGGTCCAGAGCGGCAAATCGCGATCTGCCGAGAGCTGACCAAGCGATACGAAGAAATTGTCCGAGGCTCCTTGTCTGAAGTGCGCGAGCAGTTTGAGCGAGAGGAACCCCGCGGCGAGATCACATTGGTGATCGGAGGCGCGGACTTGATGTCGGAATGGGACGAAGCTAGCGTGCGGGAGGTCGTTTCGCGTCGCATCTCCGAAGGAATGCGGCGATCCGAGGCGGCACGCCAAGTGGCAGCCGAAACTGGTTGGCCGCGGCGCGAGGTCTATCGTCTCGCAGAGGAGGGGAAGTGATCCTGGACGAACCAGAGCGCTTCAAGGAACTCGATCCGCTGGATATGCTCGGGTACATCAACGAACTGCCCGAGCAGCTTCAGGCTGCGTGGGAGCTCGGGCAAGAATATTCGCTTCCGGATGTAGAGCAGGTGACCCAGGTAGTCATCGCCGGCATGGGGGGCTCAGCCATTGGAGGCGATTTGTTGGCATCGTACGCGACCCCCGTGGCAAAGGTTCCCATCACCATCTGGCGAAATTACGATCTCCCCGGCTTTGTGTCGGATGGCCGGACGCTGCTGATCGCTTCTTCCCACTCTGGAAATACGGAAGAAACGCTATCCGCCTTCGATCGGGCGGTTGAGCGGGGAGCCAAAGTTATGGCTGTGACCACGGGTGGCACCCTGGCAAAGAGCGCGGCCAACGTAAACGCACCCGTGTGGCGCTTCGAGCACGATGGCCAGCCTCGCTCGGCGGTAGGTTTCTCGTTCGGATTGCTGCTTTCTGCCCTCGACAGGCTGGGTTTCATCGAGTTTCGCCCAGAGGATCTCAATGAGACCGTGGCCGCGATGCATGCCCAAATGAGCGAGATTGGCGCTGAGGTGCCGGTCACCAGCAACCTTGCAAAGCGCATGGCAGGTCAATTAATGGATCGTTGGCCAACCGTCATCGGTTCGGAATTCTTGGCTCCGGTGGCGCGCAGATGGCGCACACAGCTGGCCGAGATCCCCAAGGCGATTGCGCAGTTTGAGGAATTGCCGGAGGCAGATCACAACATGATCGAGGGTGTGCAGCATCCAGAATCCCTCATCGGCCCCACTATGGTCGTATTCCTTCGCTCAACGCTGAATCATCCACGCAATCTGAAGCGGCTCGAATCCACGCGCAATATCCTTATGGTAGAGGGCTTCAACACGGATATTCTGGAAGCCCAGGGTCAGTCGCGACTGGCCCACCAATGGACGAGCTTGCATCTCGGTGACTACGTCGCCTACTACCTCGCCATGGCCTACGGCACGGATCCCACACCTGTACCCATCATGCAAGACCTTAAACAGCGGCTGACGGAAGCCTGAGTATCTGATGACTAGAGATGTTTAGCGGCCAACGAGCGGCGCTGCTCGGCGCTCTAGGGGTCTTGGTCGGCCTGGTTTTGATAGGTGGATTCGCAGCGCCGGAAGTCACAGCCTTCGGCCCGGACAGCGGATCCCCGCACGTTCCGGCCAGCGCGCCCATCCGCATCGAGTTCGATCGCCCGATGGACCGCATCTCGGTCGAAACGCGGCTCTCCATGGAACCCGCCATTCCAGGCGAGATAACTTGGGAAGGAAACACGCTGCTTTATCGACCGATCGAGAGTTGGCCTACGGGGCAGGATATATTGGTCGGCCTCGAAGCGGGCGCACGGTCAACGCGCTTTCTGCCGCTGCTGCGCTCTTTGGACTGGTCGTTTCAAGTTGGCGAGCCCAGATTGGCATATCTCTGGCCTTCGGGAGGACCCTCCGAACTGTACTTGCTGGATCTGACAAGTCAAAAACGCAGTCGGCTGACCGAAACCGAGGCCGGAGTCATCGATTATTCCATTGGACTCGATGGGACTTCCATTGTATACACCGCGCTGCTAGAAGACGGCGGCTCCGAAATCTGGCTCATGGATCTCGAAACCGGATCGGACGAACTGCTGTATGCATGCAGCTCCGCCAGTCGCTGCCAGGCTGGCGCTATCTCGCCCGATGGGACACTTCTTGCCTTTGAGCAAATTGAGTGGGAGACAAGCGCTGCCGGCCGGCGGGTTCCGGGCGCCCGACAAGTGTGGTTGATGCCGATCGGTCCCGGGGGACAACCGACGCGTGTGCAGCCAGAAGAGCAGGTCACTAGTTCACCCGATTGGTCTCCCGACGGGATTCTCACTTTCTATAACGGCTCGCTTGGTGCGGTGATATTTCTTGAACCTGAAGGCCTTCAGCCGCTGAACCTGGTTCCGAACGGATTGGGGCTGCTGGGGTCATGGTCGCCGGACGGCGATTATTTGATCCTGCCGGAAATCGTTTTTCCGACAGAGGCAGACGCGAGCGGTCAGGCCGATTTCTTCAGCCATCTCTACCGTGTCGAAGCCGCTACGATGGATATCAAAGACCTGAGCATCGGTACGGTCGAAGATGCCTCTCCCGTATATTCCCCAGACGGCGAGTGGATCGCGTTCGGACGCAAATTCCTGGATGAGCGGTGGACGCCAGGACGTCAAGTGTGGATTATGAGGGCCGATGGATCGCAACCGCGCCCGATTACCGACGAACCGGATTTAAGCCACGCTTCGCTGGCTTGGAACCCAGACTCGACCCGGATAGCATACATGCGGCTTAATCAAGCCGATCCGAACGAGATGCCTGAGATCTGGATGACGAACCTGGAAGGCAAGGTACACGAATTCCTAGTGGAGGGAGGATATCTCCCACAATGGATTCCGTAGCCCAGACCGGCGATCCAGCAC
>JBGMQN010000029.1:0-3561 GCA_048054495.1 Anaerolineales bacterium | reverse complement strand
ACCGGCATCGCAGGCATCCTGCAGCAGGCCGAGGTCGGCTCGGAGGCTCTCGACTATGTTGTTCATGGCACGACGGTCGGCACAAACGCGCTGATCGAGCGCAGGGGCGCCAAGGTAGGGCTCATCACCACCGCTGGTTTTCGTGATGTGCTCGAGATCGCCAGAATCGAACGGCCAGACGCCGGACTGTACGACATGACCGTGGATTTGCCCGACCCGCTCGTGCCTCGCTACCTGCGCCAGGAAGCCGATGAGCGTGTGGGTGCGGATGGCAGCGTCGTGCGCGAATTAGATGAGAGCTCGGTCGGGCGCGCAGCAGAGATCTTCGAGCGCGAGGGCGTGGAAGCCATCGCGGTTTGCCTGCTGTTCTCGTTCCGCAACCCGAAACATGAGCGCCTGATTCAGGAAACGCTGCAGCAGTTGCTACCCGGCCTCCCGGTGACGCTCTCTTCGGAGATCGCGCCCGAGTTCAGAGAATATGAGCGCACTTCCACCTGCGTGATCAATGCCTACCTGCTGCCCATCACGCGCAGCTATGTCGAGAGGCTTGCGGCCGAACTCGGCCGCGAGTTTGGCATATCGGAGCTGCGCATCATGCAGGCTTCCGGGGGAGCGATGACCGCAGAGGTGGCCAGGTCCCACGCGGTGCACATGGTCAATTCCGGCCCCGCGGGTGGGGCACTGGCCTGCGCAGTGTTTGGTCGGCTGGCAGGCGAAGACAAGATCATCGGGATCGACATGGGTGGCACGAGCTTCGACGTCAGCCTGGTCGTGGACGGCAAGCCGCGCCTCAAGTCGGAAGGAGAGTTTGAGGGCTACCCGGTGAAAATCCCCATGATCGATGTGGAGGGGATCGGCGCCGGAGGTGGGAGCATCGCGTGGGTCGACAGCGGCGGCGCCTTGAACGTCGGCCCGCGGTCCGCCGGCGCGGATCCTGGGCCGGCATGCTACGGCCTTGGGGGCGAACTTCCGACGGCGACCGATGCCAATTTAGTGCTTGGCCGATTGAATCCCAGCTATTTCCTCGGCGCGGAGATGGAGCTGCACGTGGAGCCCGCGCGCGAGGCAGTGAGGCAACATATCGCTGAACCGCTCGGGCTGTCAGTTGAGGAGGCCGCGGCCGGCATCGTTCGGGTGGTGAACGCCAATATGGTGCGCGGCATCAGCGTGAACTCCACGCAAAAGGGGTACGACCTGCGCGAGTTTTCCTTGCTGGCCTTTGGGGGCGCCGGGCCGCTCCATGCGGTGGAGTTAGCTGAAGACCTGGGAATGACACGCGTGATCATCCCTCCCTACTGCTCGGTCTTTTCTGCCTTTGGTGCGGTGGCTTCGAATGTGCGCCACGATTACGTTCAGACCGTGGCTTGGTCGGAAGCAGCGTTGGAGGCGGCACGGGCGGAGAAGATTTTCGCTGCGCTTGAAGCCCGCGCCCGGGATCTGTTGGAGCAGGAGAAAGTACCGGAGGAGCGCATCCGGCTGCGGCGGTCGGCCGATATCCGCTACGAAGGCCAATCCTACGAGCTGACCATCCCCCTGCGCAGTTCGGGGCCGCTCAAAGACGGGGACCTTCGGCAGATGATCACCGATTTCCACGCACTTCACCAGAGGATCTATGCGTACAGCGACCATGAGGAATCGGTCGAAGTCATCAGTTTGAGATTGGCAGCAGAGGGCCTCGTTCCCGAGCTTCGGCTTCGAAGCTCTGATCAGGTCCCCAGCGGACCGCCGACGCCCAAGAGCCAGCGCCCAATCCATTTCCCAGGATCAGGATTTCTGGAGTCCTATGTTTACGAGCGTGAGGACTTGGTGCCAGGACATGCGATGCTTGGGCCCTGCCTCATCGAGGAGAAGACCTCAACCACCGTGATCCCTGCCGGCTGGCAGGCCCGCATCGATCCGCATGGAAACATCGTCGTTTCGCCCCGCTCCGGCGAAAAGGAAGCGGATCAGGAATCAATGAAGGTAGATGGCTAACGCCATGAAATTCACGGCCGATCCCATCACCATGCAGGTCATCCGGTATTCGTTGGAACAGGTAGCGGATGAGATGGGCCATACACTGGTCCGCACCGCACGATCCACGGTCATCAAGGAGATCAAGGACATCTCTTGTGCAGTTTTCGACCGGTTCGGAAACACCGTCGCGCAGGCCCACCACGCACCCATGCTGCTCACCGGGTTTGAATTGGGGATGCGCGCGCTGCGCAATCGCTACTCGGACGAGGAGTTGGATGAGGGAGACGTCATTGTCTTCAACGATCCCTATGCAGGTGGCCAGCACGTCATGGATCTGGTGACCTTTTCGCCGGTTCGGGTGGGCGAAGATCTGGTCGGTTTCGTCGGCAGCATCGCCCACCACACCGATATGGGCGGCGCCGCGCCGGGCGGCACGGCTGGGGGTCTCACCGAGATCTACATGGAAGGCATCCGCCTGCCCTTCGTGAAGTTATATAAGCGCGGCCAGGAGGACCGGGAGCTCTTTGAGCTTCTCGCCAACAACATTCGCGTCCCAGATAAGACGCTGGGAGATTTCCGCGCTCAGGCTTCGGCCGACTTCGTTGGCGTTCGGCGCATGGTGGAGATCTTTAAGAAGTATTCGCCGCCGGTGGTCCATGAATGCCTGCAGATGCTGCTCGATGGTTCGGAGGCCCGCATCCGGAGCGCGCTCAAGGAGATCCCGGATGGAAGCTACAGCGGGGTTGACTATGTGGACGACGACGGATTCAGCGACGAAGCCATCAAGCTGCAGGTCAACATTCACAAGGCGGGAGATGCGGTCACGGTGGACTTTGAAGGCACCGCGGAACAAGTTCAGGGGAACATCAACTGCCCCATCGCTACCGTCCACGCCGCGGTGTATTACGCGCTGATCGCGGTGATCGATCCGCACGTTCCGCCGAATTCAGGTTGCTATCGCCCCTTCACCATTAATGCCAGGGAGGGGCTGATCGTGAATCCGAAGATGCCGGGCGCGGTAGGTGCCCGCACGAATACCTCGCAGAAAATCACCGAGGCGATGATGCTGGCGCTCTCCGAGGCGCTGCCCGACCGGGTCATGGCCGGAAGCCATGGGCAGATCACGAACTGCGGCTTTTCAGGCGTGCAGCCTGAGTCGGGAAAACGCTTTGTCTTCATCGACATCCAGGGCGGCGGGGCCGGCGCCAGGCCCCAGGCGGATGGCCGCGACGGGCAGGACTCACATCTGGCGCGATTCAAGAACACGCCGGTTGAGGCGGTCGAACTGGAATACCCGGTCCGCATCGAGCGCTACGAGCTCATTCCCGATTCCGGCGGAGCCGGGAAATACCGCGGCGCGCTGGGCCTGCGGAGGGACATCCGCATGCTGATCGATAAGATCACCTGGGCGCGATACGGAGATCGGCAGAAATTCGCTCCCTTTGGCCTATTTGGGGGGAAAGAGGGCGCCAAGGGCGAGTTCGTGCTGAACCCCGATACGGCGGAGGCGCGTCCGATGAAGTCCAAGGGGCTCGACCGCCTCGCCAAGGACGACCTCGTGTCGCTGCGCCTGCCAGGCGCCGGTGGGTACGGCGATCCGCAGAA
>JBGMQN010000104.1:9692-12248 GCA_048054495.1 Anaerolineales bacterium | reverse complement strand
CGAAGCTCAAGCCATCGACTGGCCCTGGCCCTTTAGCCGGGCCGATCTGGCGGCGGGCTTGCGCCGGTTCTTCGAAGATCCAACCATCTGGGTGCTCGAGGTCGAGCCGCTCTCTCTTGCTCATGTGAGGCCCTCGATCGGACGAATCCGAGGGGCGGTCATCGCATATAAGGGAGAGCAGACCGCAGGCACCTGTCGATTGATCATAAAGGAGCCGCGTGGGACGACGCGCACGGGTCTGGCGGGTGCAGGGCGAAGGGAAGTCGGAGTTTATCGATATCTGGCTTCCGAAATCCCCGTTGAATTTCCCAGCTTGATCTGCGCATCGGAAGCCGGCGATTGGATGATCATGGAGGAGATCTCTCCGGTCCGGGCGCCAGAAGCATGGGAAGCCGAAGACTACAGGCGTGCCATACAGTCTCTGGTGGTGCTCCATGATCGGTTCTGGGGCCTGTCAGAAGATCTTGCGGCCTTTCCCTGGCTCAGCAGGCCGCTCGACTCAGATTTCGAGGTCCATGTTGCAGCCGCCGCAAACTCGCTGGAGCGGATCTTAGATCAGGGCCGCCTATCCAACTGGCCGGACCGGGTGCACACGTTGGCGCATCTGATCTTGAATGCAGAAAAGGTTATCGAACCGCTGAAGCATGAGCCATCGACCTTGCTTCATGGGGACTACTGGCCGGGAAATATCTCAGTGCTCGCCGACGGACATCAGATCGTATACGACTGGCAGATGGCCGCGGTTGGGCCGCCGATCCTGGATATCGTGACCTTCGTAATGAAGAGTGAGTGGTGGTTTGGTAGGCTCCCAATCGATCGGGATGAGATCGCTCAGGAATACCGAAAGCGTCTTGCGGAACTCTCGGGCAAGGAGTGGGACGAAAGTAAATGGACAGAATTGTGGGATCATGCGCTGATGTGGCGGTTCCTGCAGGAGTGGATGGATTTGCTGGCGGCCTCGCCCACGACATTGCTGCAAACGAGATCGGAACTGTTGGAACAGATCTGGTTCGACCCGCTGGGGAAGGCGGTCACCAAGAGGCTGTTGGCCCAGTCGTGAATAAGATTGAGAGGCGGTCTAATGTCTGAAGGACGCTTGCCGTCGCGATCCGAGAGCTTCTCGGACTGGTACAACCAACTCGTGCTCAAGGCCGAGCTAGCCGACTACGCTCCTGTAAGGGGAACGATGGTGGTCCGGCCGTATGGTTGGGCGTTGTGGGAGAACATCACGGCCGCCCTCGATAGCCGCTTCAAGGCCACCGGGCATGTGAACGCCGCATTTCCACTGTTCATCCCCATGAGCTTTCTCCAGAAGGAGAAAGATCATGTGGAGGGTTTCTCCCCACAGCTGGCGGTAGTGACCATTGGCGGAGGGGAGGAGCTGGAAGAACCGCTCGTCGTGCGGCCGACCTCCGAGACCATCATCGGGCACATGTACGCAAAATGGATCGAGTCCTATCGCGATCTCCCGGTGCTGATCAATGTATGGAACAGCGTCGTGCGCTGGGAATTGCGCACCAAGTTGTTCCTGCGCACGACGGAGTTTTACTGGCAAGAGGGGCACACTGCGCACGCCACGGCCGAAGAGGCGAAGGCGGAAACGCAGCAAATGCTGGAGGTCTATGCTGATTTCGCCGAGAACGAGGCCGCAGTACCGGTCGTCATGGGTCGGAAGAGCGAGAGTGAGAAGTTTGCCGGCGGAGTGAATTCCTACAGCATCGAAGGGATGATGGGCGACACGCGGGCGCTGCAGGCCGGCACCTCGCACTACCTGGGCGAAAACTTTGCGAAGGCATTCTCGATCCAGTATCTGGATCGCAATAATACGCTGCAGTACGTCAGCACCACTTCGTGGGGACTCTCGACGCGCTTCGTGGGTGCCATCATTATGGTGCATGGAGACGACCAGGGCCTGGTTCTGCCCCCACGATTGGCGCCCTTCCAGGTGGTGATTATCCCGATCTACAAGAATGAAGAGCAGCGCCGCGCGGTTTTGGAGCAGACGGAAGCGATCCGGGAGTCGCTTGCGGATATCCGGGTCAAGCTGGATGACCGTGAGGAGGTCACTCCCGGATTCAAGTTCAACGATTGGGAAATGCGCGGAGTGCCGTTGCGAGTGGAGATCGGGCCCAAAGATGTGGAGCAGGGCCAGGTCACCCTGGCCCGACGCGACCAGAAGGGTCGCATCCCCGCGCCCGTGGAGGCTGTCGCAGAAGTGGTGCGAGCGACCCTGGACGAGATCCAGGCCAACATGCTCAGCAAGGCGCGCGATTTCATGCAGGAAAACACTCACGACCCCGCGGACTATGCCGAATTTCAGGAAGTGGTCCAATCGGGCTGGGCCGACGTCTGGTGGTGTGGTGCGGCGGATTGCGAAGCCAAGATCAAGCAAGAAACAAAGGCCACGAACCGCGTCATTCCCCTCGATCAGCCCGGCGGGGAGGGAGTGTGCATCCGCTGCGGCGATCCGGCCTCAGAGCGCGCCATTTTCGCCAGGGCCTACTGAGCAGGGGAGCGCGGGAGCCAGGGAGCAGGGGAGCCAGGGAGCAGGGGAGC
>JBGMQN010000104.1:0-9592 GCA_048054495.1 Anaerolineales bacterium | reverse complement strand
AAGGGGCCTTCAATGAGAAGTTAGCATGCCCGCCATCGACCCACACCGATTGTCCGGGCAGCTCGACCACCTGAGAACGCATTCCAGCGATGCGGACCAGATCGCGCGCGAAGTGCGGGATCTCATCGAAGAGTACTCCGATCCATCCAAATCGCACGCTCCAGCAGTACCCGCGCCAGTCATCCGATCGCTGCGAGCAGCACTCCATCAATTGGGACAGCAGGTAGCCATTTCTGAGGCGCTCTGGAAAGGCGGCCTTCCCGATGCGCGGCTGCTGGCGGCGGGGCTCTTGGAGCGGGTCGAGGATGCGGAGGTCGCGGCAACCGCCGAACATTGGGCAGGCCAGGGTGTGCAGATCGAGATCGTTCGCGAATTGGGGGAGCGAGGCCTATCTGGCTGGCGGCGAGCCGATCCAATAGGCTTCATGAATCAAATTACGAGCTGGCTGGACGATCGTAAGCGGCGCAGCAGAGTTCTGGCCGTTTACGCGCTGAGAGGGAGAGTCAGGGATGCCGAGTTCGAGGATTTGCCCTCGGCGTTCGGGCTCGTTGAAGGCCGGTTGGCCGGAGCCCGAGGCGAGATGCGGGAGGCGCTGGTCGCCCTGATCACGTCCCTTGCGGACGTGGCGCCCGAAGAGACCGCCGGCTTCCTTGATGACGAAGAGTCCAGCCCTCTGACAAAGGTTCTCAGGGCGCGATTCAAACCCCAAAGGGTCAGAGTGGTATAATCTCGCGTTCGACGAAGAGGAAGGGCTCTAGGAACTCTTGTATATGACGCTAACGAAGGAAGAAAAGACCCAACTGATCGGTGAGTATCACCGGCACGATAGTGATACCGGGTCGCCGGAGGTTCAGGTTGCGATACTCACGCGCCGAATAGAGCAGCTCACTCAGCATCTCAAAGAGCACAAACACGACGAATCGTGTCGCCGTGGTCTGATCAATATGGTTGGACAGCGGCGAAGGCATCTGGCGTACCTCAAGAGAGAGAACTCAGATGCCTACATGTCCATTACGGACCGTTTGGGCATCCGGCGCAGGTAGCCAATCGGTCGGACGGGCGGAGAGATCATCCGCCCACTTTTTTTGTAAGGGGGAAGCTGCGACAAATAGGAGAAGAATCGGTTTTTTTTTGCCCCGGGTAAGCTGAAGGGTCGGGAATTGGAGCCCGTCATTTAGGCCAATCGCCTAAAGGCCGCGCTCCAGTACCTGACCCTGGCTGGCCTCGGGCCAGGAGGGTTATCCATGTTAGGTGACAAACAATTCGATGTGGTCGTGGATGGCAAGACCATCACGATCGCAACCGGCGGCTTTGCAGAGCAAGCCGGCGGAGCCGTAACCGTGCGTCAGGGCGATACGCTGTTGCTGGCCACGGCCACTATGAGCCGTACTACACGGGAAGGCATCAGTTTCTTCCCTCTCACAGTCGATTACGAAGAGCGGATGTACGCCGGGGGCAAGATCCCCGGTTCTTTCTTTCGCCGTGAGGGCCGACCGCCCGAAACGGCGATCCTGATCGATCGACTGACCGATCGACCCCTTCGTCCCCTGTTTCCAAAGGACATGCGTAACGATGTACAGGTGATCCTCTATTCGCTTTCCTCTGATGGTGAAACGCCCATCGACGTGCTCGCCATCTTAGGGGCCTCCGCTGCGCTGACTATTTCGGATGTTCCTTTCGACGGTCCCGTGGGCTCAATCCGTGTGGGGCGGAGTCCCGAGGGTGAATTCATTTTCAATCCCTCTTATCAAGAAGCCGCGTCGAACGGACTGGACCTTCGCATGGCCGGCAGGCGGGACGCCATCATGATGGTGGAGTGCAATGCCGACGAGCTCGACGAGCAGACTATGGTTTCGGCCTTGGAAGCCGGCCACGCCGAGATGATGGCGCTGATCGAGGTGCAGGAGAAGATGCGTGAGGAGCTCGGCAAGCCCAAGCGAGACTATCCGCCATTCGCGCCCGAGCCGGAGGTTGAGCAGGCGATCGCGGAGTGGGGCGAAGAAAGAATCAAAGAGGTAGCGAACGCCACTCACGATAAGGCCGGTTTCTACGCGGCCATGGACGCCTTCATCGATGAAGCCACCGAAGCACTCGAGGAGCAGAAAAGCTCGGATGTGCGAGACGTGCTCTGGAGCAAGGTCAAGGGCGCCGTGCGTGAGCGCGTATTGAGTGGGGGAACGCGCCTCGATGGTCGCGGTCCGGGTGATCTGCGGGCTCTCGACGTACAGGTCGATCTCAGTCCGCGGGCCCACGGTTCGGGTCTGTTCAAGCGGGGTGAGACGCAGGTCCTTACGCTGGCAACGCTCGGAACGCCTCGCGAGCGACAGGAGCTCGACATCCTCGCGCCGGTCGAAGAGAAGCGGTACATGCACCATTACAACTTCCCTCCCTTCTCAACGGGAGAGACCAAGTTTCTACGGGGCGCCTCGAGGCGGGAGATCGGGCATGGTGTGCTGGCCGAGCGTGCGCTTGTTCCGGTGATGCCGCCGCAAGATGAGTTTCCCTACACTATGCGGCTCGTCTCCGAGGTGCTCTCATCCAACGGATCCACTTCTATGGCCTCCGTGTGCGGATCGACCATCGCGTTGCTGGATACGGGCGTGCCTATCAAGGCACCTGTGGCTGGGATCGCAATGGGATTGATCTCAGACGGCGAGCGCAACGCCATCCTGACAGACATTCAGGGCGTGGAGGATCAGCTTGGCGATATGGATTTCAAGGTGGCCGGCACGCGGGAGGGAATTACGGCGCTGCAGATGGATATCAAGATCAAAGGAGTGACTTCCCAGCTGATGTCCGAGGCCCTTGCGCAGGCGCTCGAGGCGCGACTCACAATTCTGGACAAGATCGCGGAAGTCATTCCGGAACCGCGGGCAGAAATGAAGCCGCATGCCCCTCGCATGACGGTGATCAAGATCGATCCACAGAAGATCGGCGCAGTGATTGGCCCGGGAGGAAAGGTAATCCGCGGTATCCAGGACGAGACCGGCGCCCGCATCGACATCGAGGACGACGGGACGATCTATATCGCTGCAACGGATGGCGAGGGAGCGAAATCGGCCTTGGAGATGGTAGAGCGCCTGATTGAGGAAGCCGTTGTAGGCCGCATCTACACGGGCAAGGTCGTGCGCACGACGGATTTCGGCGCATTTGTCGAGATCCTGCCAAACAACGATGGCCTGGTGCATATCTCGCAGCTGGCGTCTGAGCGTATAGAAAAGGTCGAGGATGTCGCCAGGGTGGGAGAAGAGATCACTGTGATGGTAACTGCGATCGATCCTGCGGGCAAAATCCGCCTCTCTCGAACGGCTGTGTTGGAAGGTTGGACGCTGGAAGAGGCCATAGAGCGGGATCGACCTCCGAAGCGAAATTCGCAGCGTAGAGGCCGCCCTCCTCGGCGCGATAATCGTTCCAGGTAATAACATCCGTCTTGCAGCACCGCCGTGAGTGACGATCAACCCATCCAAGTAGAAGGCACAGGATCGCCCATCTGGAGGCAGAGCACGCGCCTGGTCGTTGGCGTGCTGCTCATCCTGCTTGGCATCTTGCTTCTCTATCTGGTGCGCCAGTTTCTGATCCCGTTTATCCTGGCGCTGCTCCTGGCCTACCTGCTCCATCCGATCGTCCTTCGTCTGCAGCGATCGACGGGCATGAGCCGCGGCCTGGCGGTGGCGATCATCTTCTTGGTGATCGTGATCGTCCTGGTGGCCGCTACTACCGGCCTCGGCATCGCGGCCGCCAACCGGGTGGCCGCTTTTGGGGAGTTTCTGTCGGACGTGTCGCGGGACCTCCCCGATTTTTTCAAGGAGCTCTTTGCGCTGGAGTATGAGATCGGCCCATGGACCATCAATCTAGGCCAAGCCAATCTAGACACCTTTATCGAAGGTATCTCCTCGGCCGTAACGCCCCTGATCTCCCAAACCGGCGCCATCCTGCGCGGCGTGGCAGGCGCGACGGCAACCTTCGTTGGGACCAGCGTGCTGGTCTTGGTGATCGGCTTCTACTTGCTGCTCTATCTGGAGCGTTTCGGGTGGGCGATCATCGGCTGGGTGCCCGGTCCCTACAAGTCTGACGCAAGTCGCATCATGACCGATGCAGGCTCGATCTGGCAGTCCTTTTTCAGAGGCCAGCTGATCATGGGCCTCGCGGTCGGAACCATGACCGTGGTCATCATGTCCATCCTGGGCCTCCGCAATTCGATTGGGCTGGGCGTGCTGGCCGGTGTACTCGAGTTCGTGCCCATATTTGGACCCTGGATCACGGCCATCGTTTCGGTGCTGGTTGCCTTGTTTCAGGAAACCAATCCCTGGGGGCTCACTCCGGTTAGCTATGCGCTCATCGTGTTGGCGGCGGGAATCCTGATCCAGCAGATCGAGAACAGCTTCCTTTACCCGCGCGTCATCGGACAAAGTCTGGCCCTAAACCCGCTCGTGGTACTGCTGGCGGTATTAGCCGCGGGCAGCCTGTTCGGGATCGTTGGCCTGCTGCTCGCGGCTCCTGTAGTGGCAACCGGGCGCCTGTGTCTTGGCTACTTGTATTGGAAGTCCGTCGGCGTCGACCCGCCAAGAAGCACCTTCGTTAACCGTTCGGATGGAAAACCTTCCCCGTATCGGCAGCTGGCTGACCGCATTCGAAATCTCAGGAAGCCCGCAGAGAAGGCAGACGCCTGAGCGGATGACGTCTCTGCGTGAGGCCGTCCGCAGGCTGCTAAGCCGTACCCAACAGGCCGCACCGCCAGATCCGGAGTATTCATACACAATTTATTGGACAAAGATGGTCCTTGACTGGGACACTGCGCAGCGCGCCGGCGCGCTTTCAGCCGTGGAGCATCTAATGGAGCAACCGGATTTTGCGCCGAACGCTTTCGAGCGCCGCTATCAGGATGCCAGGATCGACGAGTCGATGCATTCCGGGGAGAGCCTCCTGGCCCTGCACAAGGTGCTAAAGGCCTTCGAAGGAGACTCGATATTAGGAACTGATAGGCCTCCCACCAATGGTGTATGATATCCACTTGTACTTGACATAAACGTCTTGCAAACCGGGTGGAAATCAGGAGGGAACCCTATCCTCAGGCGAGGATCGAGAAGAAGTTGGAAATACGAACGCTCGGTGCTATCATCGCCGGGGGGGTCGACACATGCCCCAGAGAAGTGAACTCATCAGCTGGGATGAAGTTGATCGGCTGATCCAGCACATCATTCCGCAGTTTCGCACCGAATTCGACGCCATGGTTATCATCACCCGTGGTGGCATCGTGCCTGGAGGCATGCTATGCGAGTCACTGAACATTCAGGATGTTATGACCGCCGCGGTAGATTTCCCCTTTGAAGTTGAGCGCCAGGCGGCAAAACTGTATGCCTGGCCGGCCTTCATACAGTTCCCAGACGACGATCATCTGCGGGGCCGTGAGGTCCTGGTCGTAGACGATGTTTGGGGATCCGGGAGACACATCACAGCCGTAAAGAACCGCGTTTCCGCCGCTGGGGGCTCTCCCTACACCTGCGTTCTACACTTCAATCCGTACCGCAGCCTTTTCAGCAAAGCTAGGCCTGACTATTACGCAGCCACAACCGATGCGTATATCGTCTATCCTTGGGAGGTCGATCGGGGAGAGGACAAGGTCCTGCTCGATCAGCCTAATTAGAGCAGGTCCCAGAAGTGCTATTTCGTCGAGTACTGGGCGGTTGATTGACAACCCAAAGGGGCCCCTGTATAATTTCCAAGCGCCGCGAACAAGCTCGCAACTGGATCGTTGGTGGAGGAGGAATAGGAGTAGCCAGACAGATCGCTCACGAACTCCTTGCAATCCACAAATGGCTTGATCTCGCGGATCAGGCCAATTTTATTTAATGGAATCTAAGGAAGACCTACAGCAACTACTGACTGAGGCGGGGGAAGTCCCCGATCCTCGGCGCGGCGATCTGCTCACGGGGCGCGTCATATCCACCGACTCCTACGGCATGATCGTGGATTTGGGCTTGAAGCGGGATGGCGTGGTCGCAAGCTCGGACCTTGAGCTGTTGCCGCCGGAAGAGGCCGATCTCAATGTCGGAGACGAGATCTCGGTGATGGTGGTCGATCCGATCGATCACGATGGCAATCTCGTGGTTTCCGTGGCTCAGGCACGCGAGAGCGACGATTGGCTGCGTGCCAAGAACCTGATGGAAAGCGACACCATGCTGGAAGCAAGCGTTGGCGGCTACAACCGGGGCGGCCTGATCGTCCCATTTGGACGTTTGCGGGCCTTTGTGCCTGCCTCCCACATCACCGATCTCCCGCGTGGGATGGACGAAAAATCGCAGTTCGAACACCTGGCGTCCTTTGTCGATAAGACGCTCCCGCTCAAGGTGATCGAGGTGGATCCGCGCCGTAGAAGGCTCGTGCTCTCGGAACGGAAGGCCATCCGCCAGTGGCGGCAGGAGCAGAAATCCCGCGTGATCGAGACGCTGGAGATGGGCGAAGTTCGAACCGGCAGGGTGACCAGCCTGAGAGAATTTGGCGCTTTCGTAGATATCGGTGGGGCGGACGGTTTGGTCCATATCTCCGAGATGTCCTGGAATCGGGTGGAAGATCCATCGGATTTACTGCAGATCGGGCAGGAAACCGAAACGATGGTTATTCGGCTCGACAAAGAGGCCAATCGAATTGGACTTAGCTTGAAGAGACTGCAGCCTAACCCGTGGGAAGCCGCGGTAGAGAAAATCGCGGTGGGTCAGGAAATGGAGGGCACGATCGCACGCTTCGTGTCGGCTGGAATTTACCTCCGGTTTGACCTGGGGATCGAGGGTCTGCTGAAGTCAACGGAGGGGTTGGCGCACCTTTCTCAGGGAGAAACCGTTAAGGTGCGGGTGACATCGTTTGAACCGGAACGCGAGCGTCTGGATCTTGAATGGCCGGATGTACAGGAATTATCGAGCTAGGCTCAGAATAGAAGTGAGGTAAAAGACATATGGCGACCGTGATCTTGCGACCGAACGAATCTCAGGAGCAACTCTTGAAACGCTTCCGAAAGAAAGTCGCGAAAAGTGGCATCCTGAGCACGGTGCGGCGCAAGCGCTGGTTCGTGTCAAAGAGCGAGCTGCGAAGGATTCAACGCAAGAAGGCCATTCGGCGCTTGAAGCGCCGGCAGCAGAAATATGTACCGCGGGCCAGGCGTCCCGTCTAGGAAAAACAGTGCCGAAAAAAGAAGAGAAAATTGAAGTAGAGGGCACCGTTGTGGAGGCCCTGCCAGCGACCCAGTTTCGGGTCGAGCTGGATAACGAACATGTCGTCCTGGCTTACCTGTCGGGGAAGATGCGGAGATACTACATCCGAATCTTGTTGGGGGATCGAGTTCGAGTAGAGCTTTCGCCCTACGATCTGACACGCGGCAGAATTACCTATCGGTTCAAGAAGAATCAGGCCCGCCCCGCATAGTCAGCATCCCGACCAACCACCCATTGCCAAATCCATAAAACCCGCCGGCTTGGCGGGTTTTGTTCTTAGAGCTAAGCGCGCTTATCGGCATGATCGCCTATCGGCATGATGAGCGCAGCTCAAAAACCACGCTGCGCCAATCCACGCAGGCTATGATCTGTTCTACCTGAAGATCATGCATATTCCCCTTTTCTACAAGCGAATCAAGCTGATCTTCCAGAATCCCCGACATCACCACTCGGCCGCCGGACGCTAAGTGGTGCGAGATGCCTGCCTGGATGAAATCCTCTAACGCCGAGGCTTGGATATTTGCCACAATCAACTGCTTTGAACTTGTGCCCTCGAGCTCGAGCATAGAGCCGTGTACGACCCGAACCCGCTCTGCGACCCCGTTGCGCAGCACGTTCTCGCGGGCCAATTGCACGGCCTGCGGGTCCGTATCGAGAGCCACGACCTCGCCCGCGCCCAGACGCGCGGCTGCGATTGCCAGGATGCCAGATCCGCACCCAAGATCGGCAACGGAATCGCCCTTCGTCACGAGAAGCTCCAGTGCTTCCAGGCAGTGCCGCGTCGTAGTATGGGCCCCAGTCCCAAATGCCATCCCGGGCTCAAGATAGATTGGAATCCGTGTGCCACGCTCTTGCTTCATCCAGGAGGGGAGGATCTGCAGTCGCTCACCGATCTCGAGTGGTTGGTAGTGCTTTTTCCAGGCAACTTCCCATGGTTCTTCCTCGATGAGCTTGAATTGCGGAATCGGGAAGGGTTGGATCTGGCCGAGGTGCCACAATCCCTCGTCGAGCTGCCGCCTGCGATCGGGCAGCGCTTCGTCTTCGGGTAGCCAGGCCCGCACGCGCACGCTTTCATTCAGCATTTCAACCGCAACGCCATTAGGCGCGAGGCGGCCCAGCAGCTCGACGGCCGGCTCCGCCAGATCGGCCTGGAGATCCATAGTTACTTCTAGCCAATTCAATCTACGATGCCGCTGATGAGGTCCTTGAGGTCGTCAAAGAAGCTTCGCTGCTGAGGAATGACCTCACTCCCGAGGGTTTCTGATAGCTGTTCAAGCAGCTTACGCTGGTCTGCGGTGAGGGTCTTGGGGATGTCGACGGAGACAGCGACCAGCTGATCCCCACGCCCGCTACGCTTCAGGTGTGGGACCCCCTTGCCGTGCATTCGAAACACACGACCCGGTTGCGTGCCGGCCGGAATGCGTAGTTTGTCATCCCCCTCCAGAGTTGGCACATCGATTTCGGAGCCGAGCGCCGCCTGGGCCAGGTTGATCGATAAATTGAGAAGGATGTCGTCGTTCTTGCGTCGGAAGAAGCGATGTTGCTTTACTCGCACAAGCACGTAGAGATCGCCGCGCGGGCCGTTGTTGAGCCCCGGCTCCCCTTCTCCCCCAACGCGGATCTGGGTTCCGTCACTCACTCCCGGTGGAATCGATATCGTTCGCTCAACGCTCAACTGCTCGATTCCGCGGCCGCCGCAGTTCAGACAAGGGGACGATACGAGTTCTCCGCGGCCGCCGCAGTTCGGACAGGCAGTAACGTTGACCATCGAACCGAGAAAGGTTTGGCGGACCTGGCGCACCTCTCCTGCTCCGTCGCAAGTCGGGCAGCGCACTGGGGTAGTGCCCGGCTCAGAACCGGAGCCCTCGCAGCGAGTGCAGGTGTCTCTGCGAGTAAACTCGATTTGCCTCTCGACCCCAAAGACTGCCTCTTCGAAATCCAGTTGGATGTCATAGCGTAGATCTGCACCGCGCCTCGGGACGTTGCGCCGCCGCCTTCCACCCAACCCAAATCCAAAGACCTCCTCAAAGATGTCGCCGAATCCGAAATCGAAATTGGTGGGCATGCCCTTCAAGCCGGCATGTCCAAAGCGGTCGTAGGCTGCCCGGCGCTCCTGGTCCGAGAGCACTGCGTAAGCTTCGTTTACTTCCTTGAATCGCTCCTCGGCCCCGGGCTCGCGGTTCACATCGGGATGGTATTCCTTGGCCAGTTTCCGGTAGGCACTTTTCAGCTCATCTGCTGAAGCGTTCCGGCCCACACCAAGCGAATCGTAGTAATCTCGTTTTTCTTCCATGGCTGACTAGGCTAAGGTGGCTGTCCCAAAAGATATGCTATGGTTGATATGAGGCCGGCCTAGGCTCTCCCCTAGTTTTACGTCATTGCGAGCG
>JBGMQN010000007.1:12864-33350 GCA_048054495.1 Anaerolineales bacterium | reverse complement strand
AGCGGTCATCGGATCGGTCCCATGGAGCTTATAGTGCATTTAACATCCGTTGATAAACTGTCACTCATGAGAACACTGGTGCGCGCGCGCACGTTCGGGACACTGATTGTCGTACTGCTGGCCTTATCCATCTTATTGGCGGCTAGCGCCGCACAGATCCTCGATCGCCAGGATCAGGTGCAGCGCTTCACGCGACCGCTGGAATTTGACTACCTGACATGGACCGCCCGAGCGCTCGGAAAGAAGTTGGGTCAGTTTGGGCTCGGTGCTCCAGGATTTCTGACGAATGAAGCTCGCAACCAGGTGGTGCTTGATTACCTCGAGCTCGTTCGAGAGTCAGTTCGGCTAAGGGGAGATCTTGAGCGTACGTTATCCGACCCCAACCTTCCCGAACCCCAGCTAGCCGCGCAGCCGATTTCAGACGAGCTCGAGCAGGTGCGCGGGCGACTGGAGGTCCTGAAGCCCCTGGCTGAAACCGTGCTGCAGGAGAATGTAGCAGTTGTTTTGGAGGAGAATGGCCTCGGAGCGGGAGGCAGTCCGTTTCCGCCGGTGGCATTTCAAATCTCTGAATTGCCGGTCGCGCTCATCGTTTCTCCGCGGGACGCGATCCGACAGGATGCTAATCTGCAACTCGATCCCGGCTTGAATCTGGAAGATCAGATCGATCTGGAAGCGAAGATCGAGGATGAGCTAGATGTTTCAGCGCTGGTAGTGGGAATTGGCGGCCTATCAACCTACCCAACGATGATCATGGAGAGCACCTCGATCGAGTGGCTCACCGAGACCATCGTGCACGAGTGGGCCCATCTTTACCTTGCTTTTCGACCCCTTGGCCTTGGATACGATCAATCGCCCGAGACGCGGACGATAAACGAGACCGTCGCGGGAATTGTCGGACGCGAGATCGGCCGGGAAGTGCTCGCCCGCTATTATCCGGAGTTCTTGCCCGACCCTACCCCTGAACCTGCGCCCACTAGCGCGATCGGTCCGACCCCCGAGCCTCCGGGCTTCGACTTCCGGGCCGAAATGCGCGAGACCCGCATCCGGGTGGACGAGCTGCTTGCAGAGGGAAGCCTCGAAGAGGCGGAAGAATATATGGAAGCTCGACGGCAGGTGTTCTGGGATAACGGATACCGGCACATCCGTCGTATCAATCAAGCCTATTTCGCTTTTTATGGAGCTTACGCGGATAGCCCACGTGGAGAAGCCGGCGAAGATCCGATCGGGGAGGCCGTGCGAGCGGTCTGGGACCAGATCGGGGATCCGGCCGAGTTTCTGCGCAAGATGGCCTGGCTCACGTCCCTGGAGCAGGTTCAAGCCCTGCTGGAGAGCTAGCCTGGATTGAACTCAGGCAGGCTCAGCCTGGATCACCATTCGACCAGCAAGGCAGCGAGCAAGGCCATACGCCCGGGTAAGCTCTCGGTGCGGATGTGCTCCTTCTCGGTGTGAGCTCCTGCCCCGACTGCACCAAGCCCGTCCAGCACTGGGACGCCAAGCGGAGCCACGAAGTTGGCGTCTGAACCCCCTCCGGTTCCGCCCTCCCTCAGCTCGAGTCCGATGCCCGCGCCTATTTCCTGTGCACGTGTGAAGGTCTGAATCATGGCCTCCGTGCGAGGCATCGGGGGGCGGTTCCACTCGCCGCTTATCGATAGCTGAGCCTTGGGGTGCGATGGGCGCAGGTCATCCATCCGTGAGGCCACGCGGGACCGCTCCTCTTCCGTCTTAACTCGAATATCTAGACTGGCCCGCGCCCGCGCCGCGATCACGTTCGTGCGCGAACCACCACTAATCAGATCTACGTTGAGGGTCGTTCCGGCCTTCTCATCTGCCAACTCAGTGATCTGTCGGATCTGATGGGCCATCTCATGGATGGCGTTTACGCCATCCGATGGATTCGCGCCAGCGTGTGCCATTCTGCCCACCACTTCGAGCTCAAACATGCCGATGCCCTTTCGCCACGTTTTCAGCGCACCGTCGGGCAAGGCCGGTTCGAGGCACAGCACCAGATCATGTTCTTTCGCCTGAGACTGAATAAGCTCCTGCGAGGTATGGCTCCCGGTTTCTTCGTCTGAGTTGAACATCAGGCTAATTCGCCGTTCGGGCAGGCCGGTTCCCTGGCGCAGCGCCTTGATAGCGGTCAGGGCAATGGCGGCACTGGCCTTCATATCCATGATGCCAGGCCCGTAGATCTTGCCCTCCGCCTCCGACCATGGAAAGCGCTCCAGCGTTCCGATGGGGTGCACGGTGTCAATGTGCACCATCATCAGGATACCCCCCGGCCCCGAGCCCCAACTTCCGAGCCAGTGATCACCGACCTCGCTTTGCTCGACGCGTCGCACACTGGCGCCAAGCTTTTCCATTTGCTCCGCTACGAAAGATCCTGCGCGGTCCACGGCGAGTTTCTCGGGTGTCGGGGACTCGATTTCAACCAGCCTGCGCAAGATTTCAAGCAGGTCCGGCAGATGAATGCGGGCTTCATCGATTGTCATGGGGGGCATGCCTATTTCTCCAATCCGGGTTACCGCAATGCAAACTGTGTGCGCTCCTTTCATGATAATGCCGATCGAGGCTCAAGTGCCGGACCCACAGTCGCTTACCTTATACTGCAAGAGTGGATATCGCTTTCGTCCCGGGTAATCCTGTACGAGGTGCGAGCCCCCTATCACGCTTCCTGCCTCCGCTCGAGCAGGGCTCCGTGGCGGCCGCTCTGCAGCGATTCGGTCAAAAGGGAGATCGGGTACTCGACCCATTTGGTGCCTCTCCTCGACTGGCGGTTGAGGCCGCGGCAGAGGAACGAGCGGTCCTGGTCGCCGCAAACAACCCCGTAGCGCGTTACGTGCTCGAGCGCACAGCAGAACCATTCACCATTCACGATCTCCAATCAGCTCTTGCACAACTGAGTACTGCATCCAAGGACGGGGGGCGGCTCGAACCATTCCTGCTGGATCTATATCGAACGCAGTGCTCAAGATGTGACGAGTGGATCTCTGCGGATTACTTCGTCTGGGACAAAGAAGAAGGCGAGCCGGTTCTCAAATTCTATTTCTGCCCTCACTGCAGCCACACCATCGAGGAGCCCACAAATAGTGAGGATTTGCAGCGGGCACACGAGTACGAAAGACGGGGCCTCCAGCATGCTATGGCGCTGGAGCAGCTGGCGCCACAGGGCAGTCCAGATAGGCAGCAAGCAGAGGAGGCGCTCGCCGTCTATCCAAGCCGTGCGGTCTATGCCATCGTCACGCTGCTCAATAAATTGGAACAGCTGGATGCCGGCGAAGCGGCGCGTGCTCTCCTGCTCTCCGCGCTGGATCAGGCCAACTCATTGTGGGGGCACCCGGAAGGGCGCAGCCGGCCGCTTCAGCTCTCGGCCTCGGCGCTCTCTCGGGAGAACAACGTTTGGCGAGCGCTGGAGAGGGCCGCGGGTTACTGGGCGCTCCCAGACCCGAAGGTTGGCTTGAGGAAGTGGACGGACTGGCAGAGTCTCGAGCCTGGCTTCATCACCGTCTATCCCGGTCCGGTGCGGGCATTGGCAATCGAACTGCCCGCCGCACAAGTTCAACACATCCTTACCGTCATTCCTCGACCTAACCAGGCATTCTGGACCCTGTCGGCACTGTGGGCAGCCTGGCTCTGGGGGCGCGAGGTTGCCGATCCCATCCGCGCGGCTCTTCGCAGGAGGCGGTATGACTGGGCGTGGCATGCCTCAGCCCTTCGTTCCACACTGCGGACAATGAAGGAGGCCGTCGGTCATCAGGCACAGGTTTTGGGCTTCATACCGGACGCAGAGCCAGGCTTCGTGGCGGCTGCAATGTCGGGGTTCGATGCAGCAGGGTATCGTCTGACCGGCCGGGCACTTCGTTTGGAGGGGCAGGCCATACTGACATGGAAGCGAGAACCCAGCCAGGAGAGCTCAGTCGCTTCGAGCAGGGTTGCCAGCTCTATATCGCGATCGGCACGCGCTGCGCTTGAGGCGCGGGGCGAACCCTCCCGGTATGCGCTGCCTCACGTCGCCGCTTTTTCGGCGCTCGCGGAGGACAGACTTCTGGCAGGAGTACGCCCAAGCGAGACGCGCAGTGCCCTGGGGGTAGTGGGCGAGCAGCTGGACGAGGTCCTGAGCGACAGACAGCTATTCGTGCATCTTGGGCGTGGCACGGAGCCAGAGAGTGGAAGATATTGGTTGGCCGACGATTCGAGGGCGGCAGAGAGTCTGGCCGATCGAGTTGAAAATGCGGTGCTCACCGAATTGCGCTCCGTGGACGGCATTACCGCGGTCGAGATCGACGCCCGTCTATGTAAGCAGCTGCCGGGTCTGCTGACGCCGGATCGCGGGCTCGTGATGGCAGCCCTACGCTCCTACGCACAATTGGATCCCGAGGATAAGCTGTGGCGCCTGCGTCCCGAAGATCAGCCCCAGGCTCGCAAGGCGGATGTGGAGGAGATGTTAACGTTATTAAGCAGCCTGGGAGCCCAGTTAGACTATGAAGTCTCGGGCATGGATTGGATTGAATGGCGGGATGAAGCCCATGAGAGCTCTCTATCATTTCGGGTAGATGAAACTGCGATCTTAGGAAGTGCCATGCGGGGCCACGCAGGCTCATCGGCCGAGATCGAGGCCATTGTGATCCCTGGAGGCCGTGGCGCGCTGGTAGCCGAGAAGGCTCGTCGCGATCCACGCCTACATACCTGGCTGGAATCCGGCTTGCATATTATCAAGTACCGCCACATACGGAGACTCTCCGAAGACACGACGCTCAATCGTGAGAACCTCTTTGAGCGACTTGCCCTGGATCCACCCGGTCAAGAAGATCCGCAGCTGCCGCTGCTCTGACGATTAATGCGCGGCGAGCAGGACCACGGCCCATTAATGTGGATTCCTACGGAGTCGGTGTTGTAGTAGCCGTGGGAGTGTAAGTCGGAGTGGGAGTCGAGGTAGGGGTTGGCGTGGAGGTCGGCGTGGGAGTAGGGGTGGGCAGGTTCAAGTTGAGGTTCACGCGATAGCTGGCCTTTCCACCGCTGTTGCTTCGAACGGTCAGAAGCAGCGAGAAGGGGCCGTTCGGTAAGCCGCTCGGATCCCATTCGAGCAGGATCTCAGGCTGCTCCACAGGAGACTCGCCACGCGCAATGTCGGGCCAGCTGCTGGGATTGTTCCCCACGCCATACTCCAGGATCCAGTCCCTGAAATCGTCGGTGGCGGCCGCACGTCCGATGATGGAAATTGGACCGCTTGATAGGATCGAACCCTGCAGGGGAGCGGTTATCACCAGGAGCGGTCGCGGGCTGTCAGGCCCGCAGGTCGTTTCCGGGACGAAGAAGGCCTTTTCCTGGTCTTCAAAGCCCATCCGCTCCACCCATTTTTCCCCCTCCTCGGTTTCTTGAATCCACTTTCGGCCCCAAGGATCGGAGACCGCCAAACCCAGCTTCTTGGTCGCATAATCCGGGCAATCCGCAGAGGCAAGCTCCTGTGAGAAGCTATCGATCCACACCTCCCGCCAGAGGTCAAGCTCCTTCGGCAGCGGAGGCTGATCCGCGGCAAAGAATTCGACTCGATGGGCAGGGCACCATTCGGAGGGTTCTGCACCCGAGACCGCGCAGATCGGCAGCTCGATTACATTGGAGGGCCGCGTGAACGGGGTAGGCCGGCCTCCAGTGAGTCGCTCGATCGCAAGCTGCATGACCTGGTTCCAGATCGGGGCGGCTCCGGTCAACCCGGAGATGTCTTCCATAGGACTATTGTCGGCGTTGCCCACCCAGACGCCCACGGCCACGTCTGGCGTGTAGCCCAGGGTCCAATTATCGCGAATAGGTGAGTCCGTCGTGCCGGTTTTGACCGCCGCAGGAAAGGGCAATACGAGTGCCGAATTGGGTCCAAAAGCCGGCGTGCGAGCGGTGTTGTCGGACAGAATCGAAGTGATCAGGAAGGCATGCTCGCTGCGAATGACGCGCTCTCCCTCCAGAGGCACGTATTCATAGACAACCTCGCCGTCGTGATCCGTAATCTTGCTAATGGCAACCGGCGGGACGCGCACGCCCTGGTTGGCGAAGGTAGCATACGCGCTCGTGAGTTCGAGCAGCTTGACGTCGCCCCCACCCAGCGTAAGGGAAATCCCATAGTCGTCCCGGTCGAACGTCGTTAGCCCCATCCTTTCCGCAAACGCCACCAACCCTTCCTGCTGCGGCGTCAGTACATCGTCATAGATGCCAACATATTCCAGGGTCTTGAGCGCCGGGATGTTGTAGGAATTTGCTAACGCAGAGCGTACCGTTACCGGTCCACGGAATTTCTCATCGTAGTTGCGCGGTGTGTAATTCTTCGAAGGGTCCTGCGGATCTTTGTAAGGCGGAAATTCGGTTTCGACATCCCACAGCAGCGTACCGGGAGTCCATCCTTTCTCGAACGCGGCTGTGTAGGTGAGTGGTTTGATAGATGACCCGGGCTGGCGCAGCGCCAGGGTCATATTTACCTGCCCGTCAATTTCCTCATCCGTAAAGTCGGCCGAGCCGACCATGGCCAGTATCTCGCCAGTGCCCGGTTCGATCGCCACCAGCGCTCCGTTGCTTACCTTGAACTCCTGCTTAAGCTTCTGTACTTGATCGGCCACGATCTCCTGCGCCGCCTGCTGGAGCTGTGGATCGAGAGTGGTATACACCGTAAAGCCCGATCGATAGATCGTCTGCGGGTCGAATAGGGACTCCAGCTCCGAGCGTACGTACGTTACCCAGTGTGGAAATCGGATATTGACGTCGGGGGATTCGAATTCATATTCGACAAACTCGGCCGAGGCCGCGCCGGCCATTTCCGGAGTCACACAAATTGGCTGCTGAGCGTTGCTCACGAAGATGCAGCCTTGCTCCGTACTTACATTCACCATCAAGACCAGCACCTGCCGCTGGCGATCGAGGGTGGCCTCCCGGTTGACATGCACGTCATAGACCGAGGGCGCCTGCAGCAGTCCCGCCAGGAACGAGGCCTGACTGAGCGTGAGGTTCTCGGCGCCGGTTTTGAAGTAGGTCTGGGCCGCGGCCTCCACGCCATAGGCCAGGTTCCCGAAATACATCTGATTGAGGTAGAGCTCCAGGATCTCATCCTTCGTGTAGCGCCGCGCGATTTCGGAAGCCAACATTATTTCGCGGATCTTGCGCAGGGCAGTGCGCTGGGATTGCTCTTCCGGGGAGAGCAGCAGATTGCGCGCGATCTGTTGAGTGATGGTCGAAGCGCCCGAGACAATCGTGCCGCCCTGTAAGTTCTGCCAGATCGCACGCGCGATCCCCGCTGGGTCGAATCCTGGATTGCTGTAGTAGCCTGAATCCTCGGTGGCTACCGTGGCAGCTACCATGTAGGGGGAGATGCGCTCCATCGGTACGTACGTGCGCCTTCCTTCCTGAGGGTCCAGTATCTCGTAAAGCTGGTTGCCATTGCGATCCAGTATGCGAGTGGTCTCGAATTGAGCTGCGCGCTGCTGCAGGTCCTCGACCGAGGGAAGTGTGGAAGCCAGTGCGTAATACTGGTAGAGGGCAAATGAAGCCAGGCCGATACCTACAGCCGCGACGGCAAACACGCCCATGATTACCATGCGCAGCACGCAGCCTCCCCATCCCCCGGAACGGGTCGACTCCCCAATATTGGCTTCCCAAACCTGCAGGTAGGCTGCGGGTCCGACCTGAGTGGCCGAGGGATCGCGTTCTGGAACTCGTTCGGGGAGCACCTCCGATGCAGGAGGGGGAGCCAGGCGCTGGGAACCGCTTCCTTCGCCTAGGGCTGGACTGGGCTCCGTCTCGAGCGGTTCGCGCTCGGCCTCTGCCATCCATCCGCCGGTGAGGCCCGGGGTGCCTGTGGGATGCCGATGCGGCACAGCCGGTGGCTCTTCCGGCTCAGCCTGCGGCTCCGTGTTGAATTCAAACTCAATAAATGGGGGCGCCTTGGTCGGGGAATCCGGTTCGGTCAGCCGACGGGATGGATCGCCCGGCTGCTCTTCGGATGGAGATCGCGCTTCCGAGGAACCTTCACCATTGCCTGGATCCAGCTCCTCATCGGGAAGCTCCTCGGACATGGCGGGCGATTATAGCACGCAGCCGAAACCACGATTAATCTGCAACAAATCTAGCAATTATGTCAATCTGAAGAGAGGATTGGTGGGAAACCCTACAGGACAGGGAATCGCTTGAGGAATTGGGCCCGCAGGGAAACTCGAGGCGGAGAAGTTATGTCATTGCCTCTGGCGGGTCCTGCGGCATACTCATCACGAGCAGGCCCCAATTCCCTTTCATCACCGTCTTATCTTCCTGACTGATTATCTTCACCCCCAGATTTACCTGGCCTCCGCCCAGCCTCGGAATGGGCTTAGATTCGATTACTTCCATTTCCACGTGGACGGTGTCGCCGATGAAGACTGGCTGGCTGAAACGCCAATCTCGAATATCGCGCCAGGCGATTACAGTGCCCTCCAACAGGCCGGTGCGCATCGCAAGCCCTGAGGCCACGGATAGTACGAGCAACCCATGCGCCACGCGCTGCTCGAAAAAGGAATCCGCTGAAAATGCGATGTCGGTATGGATCGAGTTGAAATCGGCTGACACACCTGCGAAATTGACGACATCCGCTTCGGTGATGGTCCGACCGACCGTGCTCATCCGTTGACCCACTTCAAATTCCTCGAAGTACAGTCCTCTGCGCGCTTTAAACTTTGCCATGTGGATCTCCGGTCCAGATTGTAAACGAGGTCGATCAACATATCGCTGGGAAGAACCCAAGAATCCTGGGATTTGAGCGTGGTTTGAACTGGTCTGCGGTTTTGCCCTTTCATGAGCCCTCCCTACAATTGCCGCTATGCGTGAGTGGGGACTGACCGCAGAGGCGCCATTGTCTCTCCGAATCGGGGCGGATGCCCGCATGACGGTGCCCAATTACGTCGACGATCAAATCTGGGAATTGCGCCTCGGAGGGGGTGCGCCCTCCGCGCTCTCGCTCGAAACCAGCTACGGATTACGTGCACACAGCATGTGTATCTTTCCCGGTTTCAGGCTCGATCGGGATACCTGGATCGACCCGCTGGACTTCCACGTACCTCCCAAAGTGCATTCTTTTCTTTCCAATTACATCCGGCTTTCATTTGAGCCCACCTCGAAGTTGAATGTAGTTGCCGAGTACTGGGCAAAAGAGTCCAACTTGATGGCCGGGCGGTTCATTCTCTACAACGCGGGCGGCGAATCGCTCCGACCGGAGATGCTGCTGCACGCACAGTTAAAGCCGGCTGAAAATCCGCAGCCGATGACCAGCGTATCCCACCAGGGAGCCATCGTGCTGCAGGGGTCTACAGGGGGCCTGGCCCCCTTGCTTTTCCTGTCGGGCGGGCCCCTGGCGGCGATCGCACCGTACCCGGCGCTGAGCGTGCGGCCCACACTGGAACCGGGTGCCACCGAATCGTTCATGTGGGCTCACGCCGCCTGCAGCGAGCTGCAGGATTCCTTCACCATGACCCGGGATCTCATGTCCGTCCGATGGGACGCCGAGATCGCCCGCATCGAACAGGCCAACGCGGGGCTGGTCGAGGTTGAGACAGGCGATCCAGATTGGGACGTGGCGTTTGCCCTGTCGCAGACGACATCCATTGCTTCGTTTGTCGGACCCACCCGCCACCTGCCGCATGCTTCGATCGTGCAGGAGCGCGCTCCCAATCGCGGTTATTCCGCACACCCGGATGGGCGGGACCACGATCTGGGTTGGGATGGTGTATCTGTACCAGAGGCCTTCGTCACGATCCTGCAGGTCCTACCCAGTGCGCCACAGCTTGCCCAGGGGGTTCTGTTGAACTACCTCGCGTGTCAGGCGCCGGACGGCGCGATCGATTCGAAACCCGGCCTGGGCGGACAGCGCAGCGGGGTGCAATGCGCCCCGCTGCTTGCTACCCTTGCGTGGCAAACCTATATGCATACCGAGGACCGTGAGTTCTTGTCCGACGTGTATCCAAGGCTGTTGGGTTTCATCGACAGCTGGTTTCAAGAATCTCAGGATAAGGACCAGGACGGATTTCCGGAGTGGCACAGCGCCATCCAATCTGGGTTCGAAGACTGGCCGGCCTTTGGACGCCTTCACCGCTGGGGGCAGGGGTTGGATATCGCGCTAGCAGAGACCCCCGACCTGTCCTCCTATCTTTACCGAGAAATCAAGGCGCTTGTAGAAATAGGAAAGGTTCTTGGTCAAGCGGATCAAGAAGTAGACCTAAGCGGCCGGCAAATGCTGCTTCGGGAAGTGATCGAGCGAACCTGGTCCGACAAGGAGAGCTGCTACCTCTCTCTCGATCGTGATCTTGACCTCACGGTCGTCGGTTCACGGTTGGGAGCCGGGGAGGGTGAGTATGAGATCAATGTCGAGCGCGAGTTCGAGCCGCAGGTACGGATGCTCGTACGCGTGGTGGGTGAGGAACAGGAAAGGGCAGGGCTGAAGGTCTCCGTTCATGGCAAAGCTAGTGGGAGTCGGAAGCGCGTACATCCATTGGGCGGAGAAGACTTTCAGTGGTTGGAGGACTTCGGCACTCTGACCTCGGACGTGACCTTCGCCCGCATCAAAAAGATTGTGATCAGTGGCCTCAGCCCGGCCTCAAAGACCGAGGTGCGGATCGCCGATTACTCCAGGCCGGATCACACGGGGCTACTCCCTCTGTGGGCGGGAGTGCCAGATAGAGACCGGGCCGATCAGCTCGTCAAGCACGCGCTAACCAATGGAAGAAGATACTGGCGTGAGTTTGGTGTGCCTAGCTGGCCGGCGGATGGATTGGCCTACCGATACGCCCCGGTCCAGATCCGACCCAATCTTATGATCGGAGAGGGCCTGGTTGACCACGGCTACCTGGAAGAAGCCGCCGAGCTAGTGGGCCGCCTGATGCAGGCCTGCCTTCATACTCTTCATGAAGATCGCGACTGGCGAGAGTCTTACCATCCCGATCAACCCGGCGGCATCGGAAAGCTGGGTCACAGCTCCGGCGTGGCGCCCCTTTCCCTCTTCCTGTACGTCCTGGGGGTGCGGTTGATCTCTCCGCGCAAGATCGCGCTGCGCGGACATAATCCCTTCCCCTGGCCGGTACGGCTGAGCTGGAGGGGGGTGCGGATTGAGTGGAACCATGAAGGGGCCATCGTGGAGTTTCCCGATGGCGGTAAGGTCAATGTAGAGGGAAAATTGATGACTCAGGTGCGGCAGTTATAATCTCCGCACGCAGGGTCCAAACGGAGAATCTTGACAGATCTAGTTGAGATCGAACTAATAGTTCTCGGCATGCTGCTGATCGCCTCGATCGTTTCGATTGTGGTGCGCCGTGTGCGTATCCCCTATACGGTGGCACTGGTGCTGGTGGGAGTGCTCTTATCACTCCGCCCGCCGGTCGAAGTCGTACTGACCTCCGAACTCATTCTTGGCATATTCCTTCCTCCGCTTCTGTTTGAAGCCGCCTTCCATCTAAACCTAGCTGAATTGCGGCGCAACGTTGTTACGATCGCCATCCTGGCCGTGCCGGGGGTGATCCTGACCATGCTTGTGGTGGGAGGGATCCTGGTCGTCGGCCCGGGCCTGGCGGTTGGGATGGCGCTTGTGTTTGGGGCGCTGATCGCCGCGACCGATCCTGTTTCGGTAGTGGCGATCTTTCGCAGGCTAGGGGCTCCAAAGCAGCTGGAAGTGCTGCTCGAAGGTGAGAGCCTCTTCAACGACGGCACGGCGGTCGTGCTCTTCAGCATCGCGCTCGCCGCTCTCGGGACGGCCGGGTTCAACCTACTGGACGGCGTGATCGAGTTCTTCATCGTCGCCGGAGGCGGAATCATCGTCGGTTTCTTGTTCGGCTGGATCGTCCAGCAGCTCACCGGGCGGATCGATGACCACCTTGTCGAGACTACGTTCACCACCTTGCTCGCCTTTGGATCCTACCTGGTTGCAGAGCAGTTCGGTGTAAGCGGTGTGCTGGCGGTCGTGACCGCCGGCCTGGTCAATGGCAACATTGGTCAGAAGGGAATGTCTCCCACCACGCGCATCGTTGTGCTGAACTTCTGGGAGTACATTGCCTTTTTGGCAAACTCCGCCATCTTCCTCCTGATCGGGCTCTCCTTGGATCTGCCCTCCTTATTGAGCAACTGGCAGCTCATCCTCTGGGCCATTCTGGGGGTCCTGATCGCCAGAGCCATCAATATTTATGGATTGTCTCGCCTGGGCCGACCGATCATTCCGCGATGGAGGCATGTCATGTTTTGGGGCGGCCTGCGCGGCGCCATTGCTCTGGCTCTGGCTTTGAGCCTTCCCCCAGGCAGCGAGCGACAGGCCATCATCGCTATGACTTTCGGCGTCGTGCTATTTACGCTCTTGGCTCAAGGCCTGTCTATGGACTGGCTGGTCAAGCGGCTTCGCCTGGTCACTCGCACGGAGGAAAATATAGAGTATGAGTTCCGCCGCGCGCGGGCGCTGGCGTCCCGTTCCGGATATGAGCACATGCAGCGCCTCTATCAGGATGGACTTATTTCCCTGCATACGTGGGAACGAATGCGGCCCGTGCTCAAGGAGCGTGCGGATGCCCTGGCAGATGCGGTTCAAGAGGCGCTTCAGAGCGCGCCCGGGCTGGAGGCGGATGAGATCAATACTGCCCGGCGAGAGGAGCTGCGGGCGCGGCGCACAATGCTGGCCGACCTGCGCCGCGATGGGGTGATCGCCGATGAAACCTATGAACAGTTAGTGACCGAAGTGGATGCTGCGCTCGAGATGAGCGAGGAAGCATGGGCAGCGGGACTCTACGGGTTAGGTACACCCGGAGAGGTCCGCCAGCTGATGACGCTGGTAATTCAGGATCGTGATCTGGAAGCGGTATCCAATGCTCTCTCGCTTCGCAACATTCCAAGCACACGCATTAAGACTTCCGGAGCATTTCTTGCGCAGCGAAATCACACGCTGCTTGTTGGCCTGCGGGAGGACATGCTGGAACAGGCGGTCGCCGCTGTAAGTGGAGTGGCCAAGGAACGTGTGGAATATGTCTCGGCCTTGCCTGGAGACCAGCCTATCGGCGAGGCTCAGGCGGTTCATATACGGGGCGCGACCATCTTTGTATTTGACGTAGAGCGATTTGAGGTGATATAGCCATGAAGATGATGATCGTTATCATCAATGATCGTGATGCAGAACCCGTCATGCAGGCCTTGGTGGATCAGGACTTTCGAGCCACTCGCATCTCATCCACGGGCGTCTTTCTCCGGCGTGGAAATACCACCTTGTTGATTGGACTTGAGGAGGAGAAGGTGGACCAGGCGCTCGAGATCATCAGAGAGAACTCGACGCAACCGGAGGAGCACGATCAGCGGCGAGCCACTGTGTTCGTGTTGCCGGTTTCGAGCTATGAGCAGCTCTAAGTTCGAGCTACAAGCATTTGTAGCCTGACCGGCCACAACTACCCGGCGGGGTCCTCAATTCAGCTTTGAATCTTCCCCGAAGAACCTGAACTGGCGCCGCCAATACAACAGAGGGGACTTCCGGGGATCGATATCCCATGCTGTGACTTCGCCGACGAACACCGTATGAGTGCCTGCGGGGAGCGTTGCGTGGACGCGGCACTCGAGGCTCGCCAGACAACCCTCCAATATGGGACTGCCGAGCTCACCCAGGCTGTGCGCCACTCCCTCTAGCCGCTGTTCCAGATCGGGCACACGCCCGCCAAAACGCAGGGCCAGATCCCGCTGATCGCTGGCAAGGATACAGACACCGAATGCGCCGGCCTCGGTCATCAGCGCATAGGTGCGCGTGCGACGCTCGATATTGACCGATATCAAAGGTGGCTCGAGAGAAACAGAGGAGAAAGAACTTACGGTCATGCCATGCAGCGCTCCGCCGTGACCGGCGGTCACGAGGGTGACGCCGCTGGCCCACTGCCGCAGTACGGATCGGAGTTCATCCGGGTCGACGGTCATGGGCTTCCGAACAAGGTTTCAAGGATCGCGGGCGCAAAAGAGGCCAGATCTTCGAGATCGCTGGCAAGATCTCTCCGCATCTCCGCCGGACCAATCAGCATGGCCGGTACCGGATTTAGCGTATGACCGCGGCGCGAGAGATCCTCCAGGTTGCCGTGATCGGAACTTACAACGATCAAGTCGGACCTACCCTCCCAGGCTTCCACCAAGCCGTCCAAGACCGCATCCAGGTTTTCCAGCAGGGCAATGGCGTCACTCATCTCGCCCCGATGACCGGCGAAGTCGCTTGGCCAGAAATCAAACCAAGCCAGGTCATACGATTCGGCCGCTTGGGCAAGCTGGTGGCCGGCTTGCGCTGGATCGTAGGTCGGGATAGAGGGGAAGCCCGGCTGCTCGGACCAGCCTGCGCCGGTAAAGTCGGCCGATAAAGCTCTTCCGTCCCGCATGTCCTCCACCGTCATCAATTCCAATCCGGCAGAGGTAGCCGCCAGCGGGATAGAGGAATATAACCTGACGCCGCGTTCGATTGCCTCAAAATAGCGCGGGGGATAGCCGTTCAGAAGGGCGGCGGAGCCGCCGCGCTCCAAGACCTGCTTGAATAAATTGTCCCGACGGACGATCTCGGCCACCGCGGGGTTGGGCTTAGGCCCGTAATGTTCCCCCACTTGCGAGGGAACGTTTTCGCCCGTGAGCAGCGCCGCCTGCCCCGTAGCGGACTGCGGCGCGCCCTCTACCCCTAGCCGGGCGTCCACCGCCAGCAGCGTTGCCCGTTGACCTTCGAATGGGGCCGATCCCGCCACGAGCCGTCGACCTTCGAGAAGCCCCAAGAGGTACGGCATGTCTGCGGCGGAAAATGGATTGCGCTCAGGATCATCGGGCCCAAGGCCTACGCCGTCCAAGAACAGAAATAGCACCCCCTTAGCTCTCCGCTGCCATCATGAGGGGAGATCTTCCAGCAGATGCCGCACTTTGGCCGAATCGATCGCACCTACCCAGCGCCGGAGCTCATCGCCGGCCCCATCGAAGAAAATGAAGGTCGGAGTAAAGCGAAATCCAAAGCGTTTGAGCAAGGCTTTGCCCGCGGGGTCCTGAACATTCAGGCGAATCACACTCAATTGCTGCTCATGCTCTCGTTCGATCCCATCCACGACGGGCTTGGCTGCCATGCAAGCTCCTCAAAATGGACTTTGAAACTCGAGCAGCACCGGGGTGCCAGCTCCGATATTCTCGAGCACGGCCTCCACATCGGTCTCCGTGCTTTCCCTGGGATTGAAGAAGAAGTACGCAATCCCCAGCCCGAGAGCAAGCGCGCCGAAGGCCAGTAGATCGTTGAGCGTGATGCCGTCTCGTAACGACCAGATGGCAAGGAACGCCAACGACACCGCGGCGCCGAGCGTAAAGGAATGCTGATTGAGGAATTGGCCGGGGGACATTTGGCGGATTCTATCACCCAGCGCGGAAATGCCCCTTTCACACGGCCCACCTTTACACGGTCCAGTACCTCTCTTACAATCATCGAACCTCAGCGCAAGGGCCCCGATCTATGAAGGAATACGCGACCGAGAATCTTCGTAACATCGCCTTTGTCTCCCATGGCGGCGGGGGAAAAACCTCACTTGTGGAAGCCATGCTTCACCACACCGGCGCCGTCAACCGAATGGGCAAGGTGGAGGAAGGAAATTCGGTTTCGGATTTTGAAGATGAGGAGATTCGGCGTAGGCAATCCCTATCCACAAGCATTTTGCCGATTGAGTTCCAAGATCATAAGATCAATGTGCTCGATACGCCCGGGTTTATGGATTTTGTTGGAGAGGCGATCTCCGCCCTTTGGGTAAGCGAAGCTGCCGTGCTGCTTGTGGATTCGGTGGCCGGGGTCGAGGTCGGGACCGAGGTGATGTGGGGCTACTGCGACGAGTTTGGCCTACCGCGCAGCGTGGTGATCAGCAAGATGGACCGCGACAATGCCAATTTCAAACGCACTTTGGCCTCGCTTGGATCCCTGTCAGGAGATGTGACCTTCATTCCGGTGCAGCTGCCTTGGGGCGAGAAGCAAGCATTCAAAGGCGTCATCGATCTTTTCAAGATGGTCGCGCGGCCAAAGGAGGGTAAGGCTGAGGAGGCCATCCCGGAAGACCTGGCCGATGCGGCAGAGGAAGCGCGCACAGCGCTGATCGAGGCCGCCGCGGAAGGGGACGATGCCTTGCTTGAAAAGTATCTGGAGGGCGAGGAGCTCTCTGCTGACGAGATCGCGCTTGGCTTCCGACAGGCGGTCTGGTCGAAGACCTTTATACCGGTCTTCGCCTGCGCCGGAACCGCAGGCACCGGAACCATTCCGCTTTTGGAGGCCATGGTTCAGCTCTTTCCCTCACCCGCGGATGCGCCGCCGCGAAAGGCCGAGAGCAAAGGCGAAGAGATTGACATTCAGGGGAGCGACACTGGACCGCTCGCGGCGTATGTCTGGAAAACGACTGCGGATCCATTTGTAGGCCGGCTGACGTATCTGCGCGTTCTCTCGGGCACGCTGAACTCGGACAGTCGGGTCTGGAATCAGATCCGACGCGAGGAAGAGAGGCTCGGCACCCTGCAGCTCCTGCGGGGCAAAGAGCAAATCCCTGCCAAGAACCTGCATGCGGGCGATATCGGAGTGGTGGCCAAGCTTGGGGAAACGCAAACCGGCGACACGTTATCGGAGAAGACCGCCGCGCTCACCGTTGGCTCGCCAAGCTATCCGAGCGCGCTATATTCCGTGGCGGTGGTTCCCAAAACCCAGGCCGATTCGGCCAAGATCAGCAGCGTACTAACCAGATTATCTGAAGAAGATCCCACCCTCTCTTGGCATCAGGAGGCCAGCACCAACCAGACCATCCTGCAGGGCATGGGCGATCAACATATCGACGTTGCCATTCGGAAAGCCGAGGCGAAATTTCAGGTCGGGATTGAGACGGAAATTCCGCAGGTGCCCTACCGGGAAACCATTACCAAGGTTGGCAGCTCACAATACCGCCACAAGAAGCAGACCGGCGGTTCGGGGCAATTCGCAGAAGTCCACATGCGGGTCGAACCCCTTGAGAGCGGGGAATTCGAGTTCGTGAGCGAAGTCTTCGGAGGCCGCATTTCCTCCGGCTACATGCCGGCCATTGAGAAGGGCGTAAAGGGGGTCATGAAGGACGGCGTGCTCTCGGGGCATCCCATCGAAAAAGTCAGGGTGGCCATTACGGACGGCAAGGAACACCCGGTGGACTCCAAAGCCATCGCCTTTGAAACGGCCGGGCGCGAAGCCTTCAAGCTCGCAGTGCGCGATGCGGGCCCGGTGATGCTGGAACCCATCGTGGAGCTGCGGATCACCGTTCCGGAGGCCAACATGGGAGACGTCATGGGGGATCTGAACACGCGCAGGGCGCGCGTTCAGGGGGCCGATTCAGAGCGCGGCCGGAGCATCATCACCGCCCATGCGCCGCTAGCCGAGGTCCAGCGTTACACGACCCACCTGCGCTCGATGACCGGCGGGCGCGGCTTTTTCACCATGGAGTTTAGCCACTACGAGAACGTTCCACTCCACGTTGCCCAGGGGCTCATCGCGGCTTCTGCGCCCGACGGAGATGAGGACTAGCGAACTCTCCCCGGGATCCGATCCACAAACGAGGTCGCTAGATCGTAAACCCGCCTACGGGCGGGTTCGACGGTTATGACGTGCCCGCTGTTCTCGATCCAGACCAATTCCTTCTCAGTCGAACCCACCTGCGCATAGATGGATCGAGCATGGTCGGGGGCAACGCCTCGATCTTCAACCGCGTGCAGGAGCAGGACCGGTGCGCGAAGCCTGGGAAGTCGCTCGCGGAGCAGCTTCAGCAATCCACGAACTTCCGGCACGGAGCGGATCGGGAAGACGTTGTAGCTCATATGATCCCGATACGCCTGCTGATCCTTGTAATCATTGATCGATGGCTTCGGTACGTAGCGCAGCACACGGCTGATCGGCCGTAGGGTGAGGAGCAGGGGGCGCAGCCACCGGAGCCCCGGCTGTGGGGGCACTTCGTAGGGCGTTGCCATCGCTACCACACCTGCCACTGGTCGGGAGCAGGCCAGGAGCAAGGCCAAGGCGCCGCCGAGGGAGAGCCCCATCGCGACAACTTGCCCACAGGAGTCATTGAGCAGGCTGTAGCCGCCCTCGACCGCGGCCAACCAGTCTCGCCAACGCATGCGGTTCAGGTCCGCGGGGCGTGTGGCGTGCCCAGGCAAACGGAGTCCGAGTACCGTATGATCCTGCTCGGCCAGATGCTTCCCCAGGTCGTGCATCTCTTGCGGCGCGCTGGTCCAGCCATGGATGAGCAGAACGCCGATGCCGGAACCACCCCGATAAAGGAACGGTTCGCCCCCGGCGAGGATCTGGCTCATGCGAATGGAAGAATGCTGGAGCGAAAGCTCGAGCTCATGCAGCGACGCGGCGTATGAACGACGCGGCGGCCTCGAAGGCTTGCTGGCGGGAGGCGTCTCGCGGGATATTGTGGCCGCTCTCTGTCAGCCACATGAGTTCCTTATCCGCCGAGCCCAGTCCGTCATACATCACCTGGCCGGACTCTGGGGGAATGGTCCCGTCTCCCCTGGCGTAGATGAGCAGAGCCGGCACGGTCACTTGATCCAGCGTACCGCGCATCTCGTCTAGGAGATCATTGAGCTCTGCCGTTGCGCGAACTGGGAACACCGGATAGTGGACCTGTATCTTCTCCGCTTCTTTATCGTGCCAATCCGACTCGCCGTCCTCCGACGCGAATCGCCAAAACTTGCTGACGAGCGGGATGACTGGGCGTAATTTCCGCACAAGTTCCTGCGGAAACCAGGGTGGCGTGGACATTACCACGACGCCGGCCACAGGAAAGTCGCGCGCCATAAGGATCGACAGGGCTCCCCCCGTGGAAAGACCGACCACAATCATCTTGGAGACCTGGTTCCTCAGCAGGTGGTAGCCGTCCTCGACGGAGGCCAACCAATCGCGGCTCCGGGCTCGATTCATGTCGGCCGGCTGCGTCGCATGCCCAAACAGGCGAACACCTAAGCTCGTGATTCCCTGCTTGGCCAGATACTCTCCCATCCATCGCATTTCTTCAGGTGCTCCGGTGAATCCATGGGTCAGCAGACAACCCACATCGCTGTCCCCCGGATAGAAGAATGGCTCGCCGCCGGGCATCAAAGTCTTCATGCGATTACCCGAGCCTCGCGCGGAAGCGTGGTCAGGCTCACGCTGCCCTCTTCCGTTACGGCGAGGTCGTCTTCGACGCGCACGCCGCCCCGACCGCTAAGATAGACTCCGGGCTCGACCGTGAAGGTCATGCCGGCCTTGAGCACAGTCTCTTCACCCTCTCGAATGAAGGGCGGTTCGTGGGCTTCCAGCCCAATCCCATGGCCCGTTCGATGTATGAAGTACTCGCCGTATCCTGCCCGCTCGATTTCACTGCGGGCAGCCAGATCTACGCTTCCGCCGGTCGCACCGGGTTGGGCCGCCGCGCGACCGGCGGCGTTGGCCTGTTGAACGATTTCGTGTACCTGGCTCAGTTCATCAGGCGCTTCGCTGACAAAGAAGGTGCGCGTGATGTCGGAGACGTAGCCCTGGTAAGCCGCTCCCCAGTCCAATATGAGGCTATCTCCCTCTGCGAGAGCCCGATCGGAGGGGACCGCGTGGGGCAGAGCGGCATTGGGGCCCGAGGCGACGATCGGGCTGAACGGGAACTCCGGCTCCGAACCCGCCCGCAGCAGCTGCATCGCCAGTTCCGAGGCCAGCTCCAGCTCGGTCATCCCCACCTTGATGAGCGATAGGGTCTCTTCGAGAGCGGCCTCAGCGATCTCGGCCGCGCGCTGCATGGCGGCAATCTCTGCAGGATCCTTCTGGATTCTCAGCGCGAAAATCGCATCGTCAGAAGAGACGAATGTTGCACGCGGAACTGCGACCTGCAGCAAATTGAGCTCGTGGAACCGCATGCGTAAGGGCTCGATCCCGATGTGGCTGCCTTCAAGGGCCAAGCCCGCCACGCCCTGATAAAGTGCCTCGAGTGCTGCGCCCTCTTCTTCACTGTAGGAAAAAAGCCTGAATTCTATGGGCGAGGTTTCCGCCTTGTCCCGCTCGAGCTCAGGGACCACCATGATGGGCTCGGCATCGGGTGCAAGCAGCGCGATCACCGGGCGTTCCATGAGATGGAACGAGAGCCCGGTGATATAGAATAGGCTGGGCCCGGGGATAAGCGCCATCGCTCCCAGGCGTACGTCTGCCAAGCGGTCGTAGAGGCGGTCGAGTCGTTCTTGGTAGCTCATGGGGGACTTCGTGGATTATAAACGCGAGAACTCTAAAGGAAAGGCGAGACTTAGGCCAGGAAGTTTTCGGAAAGGGGGACAAAGGCACGGATTTACTGCCCGTACTCCTGCGGCTCCAAACGGCATTCTTGACATCCGTTCCGGCTTCTAAGTACAATCCTCACACACTTGTGGGGGCCTGTGGCGCAGCTGGGAGCGCGCATCAATCGCACTGATGAGGTCGCGGGTTCGAATCCCGCCAGGTCCACTTGCCCCAG
>JBGMQN010000007.1:0-12764 GCA_048054495.1 Anaerolineales bacterium | reverse complement strand
TCAATCGCACTGATGAGGTCGCGGGTTCGAATCCCGCCAGGTCCACTTGCCCCAGTACTTCGGAGCTTGCCCCAGCACTTCGGGGCTTGCCCCAGTACTTCGGAGCTTGCCCCAGCACTTCGGGGGCTGATCGACCAGGGGCCCATGGCGCAGTTGGGAGCGCGTCTCAATGGCATTGAGAAGGTCGTGGGTTCGAATCCCACTGGGTCCACCAGCAACTGAATAGACTGCCTGGTGGGAGTAGTAAGCCATCCATCAGCGAGCCGCGGTGAGTGAGAGCGCGACGAAGTGCCCGTGGAGCACCCGGCTGAACTCGCCCACCTGCTGAAGGCGCTCGGGACGAAACGAGAGCTGCGAGGCACAGGCATCCCCCGCGTTCGCGGGGGCGGCAGCGCCCGTTAGCGCGCATGAGTGGTCTGGCAGTGCCCCAAGCTTGAGGGCCCGCCGGGCAAACAGGGTGGTACCGCGGAGCACCCCTTCGTCCCTGTCGACGAAGGGGTTCTTTAATTCTGGAGAAGGAGACTGACCGTTGAGCGAGAGGCAGCAGTTCCGGGAAGCGGTTGAACCGTATGATCCGTCCACTATCGAGCCCAAGTGGCAGGCTCGGTGGGAGCAAGACGAGCTCTATAAGGCGGAGGTCGACCCCACGCGGAAGAAGTTCTATTTCCTGACCATGCTGCCGTATACCTCCGGCAATCTGCATATCGGTCACTGGTATGCCATGACGCCTTCCGATGCGCGTGCCCGGTATCTGAGTCGCAAGGGCTACAACGTGATGTACCCCATTGGGTTCGATGCCTTCGGCCTGCCGGCGGAAAATGCGGCCATCGATCGCAACACACACCCCAAGGAATGGACCTACAAGAACGTCGACCACATGCGCAAGCAGCTCCGCAGCATGGGAGCGATGTGGGACTGGTCGCGCGAAGCGATCTCCGCCGACCCCGAGTATTACCGCTGGACCCAGTGGTTCTTCTTGCAGCTCTTCAAGAATGACCTGGCCTACAAGAAGATGGCGCCGGTAGACTGGTGCCCCAAAGACCAGACCGTGCTGGCCCGCGAACAGGTTATCGGGGAAGAGCGGGTGTGTGAACGATGCAAAACCCCCGTTGTAAAGAAAGACCTCGAGCAGTGGTTCTTTAGAATCACCAATTACGCGGATGAGCTGCTGGACTTCTCGGGTCTGGACTGGCCGGAGCCCGTGAAGCTGCTGCAGACCAACTGGATCGGCCGGAGCGAAGGAGCCAACGTCACCTTCCGTACTGAAGGTGAGGATGAGATCCGTATCTTCACGACGCGGCCAGATACGCTCTGGGGGGCGACCTTTATGGTGCTCGCTCCGGAGCATCCGCTGGTCCAAAAGCTGACGACGGAGGAGCATCGGGACGTCGTCGGCGCGTATGTCGAACAGGCGACCCGCCAGACGGATATTCAGCGCCAGGCGCTCAACAAGGAAAAGACCGGGGTCTTTACCGGCGGCTTCGCCATCAACCCGGTCAACGGCGAACGCCTCCCGGTCTGGGTGGCGGACTACGTCCTGATGAGTTATGGCACCGGCGCCATCATGAGTGTGCCTGCACACGATCAGCGAGACTTCGAATTCGCCCGGAAGAATGGGCTGGAAGTGCGGCCCGTCATCCAATCGCCTGATGGCGAGCAATTGGACGGCGCAACGATGCAGGAGGCGGTTGTAGTGTACGGCCCGATGATCAACTCCGGCCCGCTGACCGGCACCTCCCAGGACCAGGCGATCGAAGCCACGAACGACTACCTGGAGCAAAATGGCATCGGCGAAGCCGCCGTTAGCTACCGAATTCGAGATTGGCTGATCTCGCGCCAGCGGTACTGGGGCGCGCCGATTCCCATCATCTATTGCCCTGAGCATGGGCAAGTACCCGTTCCGGAAGATCAGCTGCCAGTGTTGCTCCCGGACGATGTGGAGTGGCTGCCGACGGGGCAGAGCCCGCTCAAGCTCCATCCAGAGTGGAAACACACCACCTGTCCGATCGATGGGAGGCCGGCCGAACGCGACACGGATACCATGGATACCTTTATGTGCTCATCCTGGTACCACCTGCGTTACTTGAGCCCGAACTACAGTGAGGGGCCCTTCGACCATCAGGAATATGACTACTGGATGCCGGTGGATACCTACACCGGCGGCGCAGAACACGCCACGATGCACCTGATCTACACTCGCTTCTTCCACAAGGCTGGGCGAGATATGGGAATCATGAAGGGGTCGGAGCCGATGATCCAGCTGCGCAACCAGGGCCAGATCCTGGGGCCGGACGGTCGGCGGATGAGCAAATCCCGCGGCAACGTGGTCGATCCGGATGAGCAGGTGGCCGCTTATGGCGCTGACGCGGTGCGGGCCTTTCTCATGTTTGGGTACCGTTGGTCAGAGGGCGGTCCCTGGAATGCAGATAACATCCACGGCGTGGTGCGCTGGCTGAGCCGGGTCTGGTCACTCGTGCAGCAGACTGCGGGAGCCGAGCCCCGCGATGGAAATCCGGAAACGAGGCAGCAGCTCACACGCAAGGTCCACCAGACCATACGCGCCGTCTCGCATGATCTGGAGAACTTTGATTTCAACACCGTAGTTTCGGGTTTGATGGAGCTGAGCAACGCCATCGGATCGGCGCAGGAAGATGGATTGGCAGGCACGCAAGAACTCAACGCGGCCATCGAATCGCTGCTGCTATTGATGGCTCCCGTGACCCCGCACATCGCGGAGGAGCTGTGGGAGCGATTGGATAAGCCTTACTCGATCCATCGGCAGCCCTGGCCCGACTATGATCCGGATCTAGCCAAGGAAGATCAGATCACACTGGTCATTCAAGTGAACGGGAAAGTCCGTGACCGAGTTCCGGCCCCCGCGGATGTTTCAGAGCAGGCGGCGAAGGAGATCGCCTTGGCCAGCGAGGCCGTCGCTCGGTACCTTGGAGAAGGGGAACCGAAAGAGATCATCTTTGTCCCGGGCAAGCTGATCAACATCGTTACCTAGAGACCTGGAGTGCATCATCTGGCACAGAGCGCGATCCGATATAGATTGCGCTCTTTTTGCTTGCGAAAAGCAGACGCTTCTGCAATATTGGCCGGACATCGTCCATGATTTGAATCATAAATTTCTTGAGAGCCCGATTTAGTAACAAGGAGGATTGGAATGAGTGGTAGCGCGCGAGAGGTGATCGTACCAAGCAGTGGAGCCAGGCCGATGGGGCCTTACTCGCCAGGAATTCGCGTCGGAGATATGGTATTTGCCTCTGGGACGACCGGTCTGGACCCCGATGCCGGGTCTCTGGTGGAGGGCGGCGTCGCTGCAGAGACTCGGCAGGCGCTGGCCAATCTGAGCAAGGTATTGGAGGCGGGCGGCAGCTCGCTTGACAGGGTCGTTAAGACCACCGTTTTCATGACGAATTTACAAGAGTTTGCCACAATGAACGAAGTCTACGGTGAGGTTTTCGCCGCCGATCCGCCCGCACGCTCGACCATCCAGGTAGCTGCGCTTCCCGGCGGAGCGTCGGTGGAGATCGAGGCGATCGCGTGGGTTGAGGCCAGCTAGCGCGTTCGAGGCTGCGCACTCAGAGAAGAGCGCCGAGAATCCTGCGGTAAACCATGCGAAAACCCATGCCAGTATCCGGCATAAACGCAGGGACCCCGCTCGGCTGGGGAGAGTGCGGGGCCCTGGGCGTCCGATTCTATCGGACGCCCTGAGAGCTTAACGCTGGCTGGCGGAAACCGATGTAACCCGGGCTACCGGCCTGGACTTGGAGCATATAAATGGCGGGTGAGAGCATTCTGGTTGTCGACGACCAACTCAAAATCGGGGAATTAGTGACGAGGGATCTGGAGTTGAAAAATGTCAGGTGAGCGCATCCTGGTAGTCGACGACGAGCCCAACATCGTGGATCTGGTCACGATGTATCTGGAGCGGGAGGGCTATCGAGTCGAATCTGCTTACGATGGTGCACAGGCATTGGAGCAGATCCAAGTGCACGAACCGGCGCTCGTCGTGCTGGATCTCATGCTGCCCGAAGTAGATGGGTTCGAGGTCTGTCGCCAGACACGCGTCAAGTCAGACGTTCCCATCATCATGCTCACGGCTCGCGACGATGATGTTGACAAGATCGTGGGACTGGAACTGGGTGCCGATGACTACCTCACCAAGCCCTTCAACCCGCGTGAGTTGGTGGCGCGCGTAAAGGCGATCCTGCGCCGAGCCGACCGCTCGCCGCGTCCGAACGACAAACCGCTCCACTTGGCCGACCTCAGCATCGATCCCGCCCGTAGGGAAGTTACGGTTGGCAGCGAGCAGATCGATCTACGTGCGAAGGAATTTGATCTGCTTCAGGCATTCGCCGAGAACAAAGGAATCGTGCTGAGTCGTGAACAGCTGCTCAATCTGGCCTGGGGGTACGATTTTTATGGCCAGACCCGAACCGTGGACGTTCACGTGGCTCACCTTCGCAAGCGCCTGAGAGGCAGCCAGGTGCAGATTGAGACCATCACCGGGGTGGGGTACAAGCTGGTCGTCTGATGTTTCGCTCACTGCGGTCCCGCCTGCTGCTGACCCATATGCTGGTCAGCGCCTTGGTGCTGATCATCGTTGCTGTCAGTTTGCTGGTCTTCCTGATCAACAGCCGCCAATTGGACCGACAAACGACCGCCAGGTTAAGCGGCGCGGCGGATCTCGTGGCCGAGCGCGGGCCGCGTGTGCTGCAGTTCCTTAGATCGGATCGTCTAAACGCCGCCTTCCGAAACCTGGGGGTGCCCAATGCGCGTGGCATGATCGTGGGGCCCGAAGGGGAGATCCTGACCGACACTCGCCCTGGCGTCGAGCCGCCACCGGCGGAGGTAATTGGACAGGCCACTTCCACCGATGGCGGCACGCACGGAGGCTACGGGGGGATCTTAGACCGCTGGCTTTATGTCGCTCAGCCGCTGGGCGATGGCCGGTCACTGCTCCTGTTGGCTCCCAGGCCCAGTCTGGTGGCGGCCGTCGGCCAGGAGCTCTTGCTGCCTCTCATCCTGCGTGCCTCCCTTGTAGCGTTAGCCGCTTCGGTCGTTCTGGCCTGGCTAATCTCGCGCTGGGTGTCGGCCCCACTGCAGAATACCGCGGAGGCCGCACGATCGGTGGCGGCCGGCGATTATGATCAGCGGTTGGCGCCTTCCGGCCCGGACGAGGCACACAGCCTGGCAACTTCATTCAACGAGATGGTGCAGCAGGTGCAGGGAAGCCAGCAAGCGATGCGAGACTTCGTCGCTAATGTTTCGCATGAGCTGCGGACGCCACTCACCTCTATTCAAGGCTATGCACAGGCGATCCTGGACGGGACTGCATCGGACGTCCAGAACGCGGCCGGAGTGATTTATGACGAGTCCGATCGTCTGGGGCGGCTAGTCGAGGAATTGCTGGACCTGGCTCGAATGGACACCGGGCAGGCTCCTCTGGAGAGGAAGCCGGTCGACTTGGGGGCGATACTGGCCGCGATTGTGGAGCGGTTCAAGCTCAAGGCTGCCAAGAAGAGTGTTCAACTCCAGGATGATGCGAGCTCCCTTCCATCGCTCATCGGAGACGGAGATCGATTGGCACAGGTTTTCACGAACTTGATCGACAATGCCCTGAAACACACGCCTGAGGGCGGAAAGGTGCGGCTTAAGGCCGAGACGAGTTCCGGCTGGGTCTCTGTACATGTGTATGACACGGGGTCCGGCATTCCCCCGGAAGAACTCTCTCGAATCTTTGAGCGCTTCTATCAACTCGACAAGGCGCGTTCTGCCAGCGGGCCACGCGGAGCGGGGCTCGGATTGGCGATTTCGCGTGAGATCGTGGAAGCGCACGGAGGCAGTCTGCAGGCGAAGAGTGTCGTGGGGCGGGGAAGCCGCTTCACCGTACGCCTTCCGATCGTGCAGCCAGACGACGAGACCCTGGCCAGGCAGCGGACGGGATAAAGTTGCCTTTAATGAAAATCGGGCCCCTCATGGGGCCCGATTCCCCGATTCCCCGATTCCCCGATTCGATGAATCGGGGTCGGTCACTCCGATTCCGGGGGTTGCTCGTCCCCTTCAGAACTGGAACTCAAAGCCTCCAGCTCCGCTTGGAGCTGCGCGGTCCGCATATCATAGGCATTCTGAACTTCATCGCGCAGGGTCGCGACCCGCACTCGTGCTCGCGCCTGAAGCTCTTCCCCAGAGCTGGGGGCGATCAATAGCGCGACGACGGCTCCAAACATGGCTCCCATCACCGACCCAAATACAAAAGATGCAAACTTACGCATCGAACACCTCCTGAGGCCTGCAGTTACTTCTTGCATTATCTCATAAGTTACAGGCTGCCTGAAGATGACAAAGAGTAGAATCCATATCGGATCCTCCCACATCAAGGAGATAATAGAATGGAAATTACTATCATCTATTGCGCGGTTTGACACTACACGGACAGAGCCATCGGTCTGATGGCAGATCTGACCAAGCAATACGAGCTCGACATCAAGTCCATTACCCTGGTACCTTCCGAGGGCGGTCGCTTCGAAGTGACGGTCGACGATCAACTGGTCTACTCAAAACTGAAGACTGGCCGGCATGCAGAGGAGGGCGAAGTGCTCGATCTGGTTCAAGCTCTAGCTCCAGCCCGGGACTAGCCCGATGAGAGTGCTAGTACAACGCGTGCGGCGCGGCCGCGTAAGCGTTAACGGAGAAACCCTGGCAGAGATTGGGCCAGGCATGGTCATCTTGCTTGGGGTCGGAGACCGCGATTCCGAAGACGAGGCACGCTGGCTGGCAAGGAAGTGTGCGAATTTGCGGATATTTGAAGATGACGGTGGAAAGATGAATCGCTCCCTTCTCGATTCAGGTGGGAAGGCCCTGGTAGTCTCCCAGTTCACCCTGTATGGTGACGTGAGCAAAGGGCGACGCCCCAGCTTTATTCACGCGGCGGATCCAGAGATCGCGGAGCCGCTCGTGGAAAAGTTTGCAGGCCACTTGCGCGGGGAGGGGATCGAGACAAGTACTGGCGCCTTCGGGGCCGACATGCTGGTCGAGATCGAGAACGACGGGCCGGTGACGCTCATGATCGAGCACGACTCTTTGTAGCAACTTGACTGATTCTTTAGAATCCGGGCTGCCCAATTGTTGACCCTAATAGATCAATGAGTAGTCATCGCCGCAGGCCGCGCCGATGGGGCCACATGGTAGAATCGCCGAGTCACCCAAATTTGGGCTTTTTTAACGCTCTAACGAGCTAAGGAGGAGTAGATGAACGTCGGAGCCGTCGTAAGTGCTATCGCCACCATCGCCTGGATCGTGGCGATTGCAGTCATCGGAATTGCTGTGGTCCGTGCGACTCGCGGACAACAGTTCCGGGGAGCCGTTGGGCTCATCATCGGATCGATCGCAGTAGCGCTGGTAGCCACCGTGGCCGGCGCCAGCATTGTCTTTGTCCAACCGACCGATCGTGGGGTCGTGATCTCGGCGCTCGACAAGGGCATAAGGCCCGAGGCCCTTCAGCCGGGGTTGAATTTCGTGGTTCCCTTTCTCGAAAACGTTCTTCACTATCCGGTCACCCGGCAGACTTACACGATGTCCATTGCGCCCCAGGAAGGCCAGATCATCGGAGATGATTCGGTGGAGGCGCGTACTTCCGATGGGCAGGTGGTTAGAGTTGACGCCTCGGTGATTTTTGCCCTCAAACCTGACGAAGTTGTTGAGACCCATAAGAAGTGGCAGGGGCGGTATATCGACAACCTCATCCGTCCTCAAGTACGCGGCATCATCCGAGATGCGGTCTCACAATTTGGGATCGAGGAAGTCTACAGCACGGAGCGTTTTGCGCTGAGCGCCTTGATCGAAGAATCGCTAGAGGATATTTTTGACGAGGGCGGTCTGATCTTGCACGACTTCGTGCTGCGTAACATCGCCTTCTCCCCGGAATACGCTGCTTCGGTCGAGCAGAAGCAGATCGCGGAACAGCTGGCCCAGCAGGCGGTCTTTGTCGTTCAGCAGCGCGAGCAGGAGGCGGAGCAGGCCCGTGCAACCGCCCGGGGTCAGGCCGATGCGGCTGTGATTAACGCTCAGGGTAAGGCAGACGCGCGTGTGATCGAGGCTGAAGCAGAGAAGACAGCGCTGGAGCTACTCGGGGCCGCCCTGGCTCAAAATCCGGATCTGATCACCTTTGAGTACGTCCAGAGGTTGGGACCGGGTATCCAGGTGATGCTGGTGCCCACCGAGAACCCGTTCTTGCTGCCTATTCCTTCACTTGAGGGGAGCACGACCAGCGTCACACCGATCGAACCGGCGCCGTAGCTCCTTTCTGTCCAGAAGCATAAAAACTCCCCGGCGAGAAATCAGTGCCGGGGAGTTTGTCTATCCGGTGCTGGGCGCTATCCGGAGACGTCGAGCTGGTCGTCCCAGTCGTCGTCCTTTGTAGGTAGGGTAGGGGGCCAGGTTGCGGGAGCGGCCTGGACCGGTTGCGGTTCGGGCTCGGGTTCTGGCACCGTACGAAGATCTTCGGGAACTGGTGGGGGCACCTCCGCCTGAGGTGCTTCGATGGGTACGTCTGGTCCAACACGTGCGGGAGCTTCTGAGAACTCCGCGCGCAGCTCATTCAGCCCTTCTTCAGGCTTAGAAGTAGTGTCCCCATTACTCTTTGGAAGCTCCTCTTCCGGCTTCTCGTAGTCACCACTCAAAATCTCAGTTCCAGACAGTCCGGCGAGCACCTTGCGGAACACCTGCGTGTCTGCCTGAGAGGCTTGAATAGTGATCGGCCCATCGTGCGGAGGCGCAGCATACTCCTGAATCCCATTTGTTTTGGGCAGCTCAGCCGGGGTTTGGAGCTCGGCGTTCATCTCTTCTGGAATGACCCGCGGTCTGAACCTGGAGTCGTCATCCAGCAACTCGCCCGTTTGCGCCTCAGGGAACGAGGCATCCGGCTGTTCGGAGTCGAATCCGAAGTCCGCTCGGAAGCTGGCAAGGAGATCCGGATCCGTGATTCCTTCAATCCCCTCGATCAAGGAGGGAAAATCGTCCGTGCCAGCTTCCGCTCCGGGAAATGCATCGGGCTCAGGCGCTGGATCTCCCTCGGAGCTGGAAAGCTCAGGATCTTCCCAAGGAGGCGCGGGGGTCAAATCTATTGGGATAGGAGCTGCGAGTTCCGCAGGCTGGGTATCTGGCTCTAAAGACGTCTCAACTTCCAGCGGAGGGGAGGGAGTAGGTGCCTCTGCTGGAGCTGCACGCGTAGCCTCCTCCACCGGATCCGCATGTGCAGCCTGCTCGACTGGAGCTGCAGCGAGAGCTTGTGCATCGGATGGTGCAGGGGCCGCAGCCTTGACCGGACCCGCACCCTCAGGTGGAGCCACGGCCTCGACCGGCGGCTGGGTTTCTACCGCAGGGAGGTTCTCTGCCGGCGCTACCTTCTCAGCAGGTGCCGCAATCTCTTCCGAACCTTCCAGTTCGCGCTTGGCGCCCGATATCAGCGTTTCGGCCATCGGATCGGCAATGGGAGTCTGCGAAGCCTGGGTCTCAACGGAATCGGCCACGTTTTCCGGTGGGGTCGAGTTCTCTCTTGGGGGCTCGGCTGCAGCCTGTTGGGCGCCTCCCGGCGCGGAGGCGCGCAGCGCATCTTGAAGTTCGGAGGTGTTGAGCCTGGGGCCATCCAACTCGCCGGTCGGTGTACGCTCACGAGGAATTGCGAACGGCGGAGTCGATGTCACGCCCTCTGCCTCGCTAGATTCGGCAGGAGTTTGCATTGGAGCCACGGGAGCGGGAGATTGCTCCTGAGCCGGTGCCGGAGCAGTCTTCGGCTGTGCAGATTCCGCTGGGGCTTGAGCAGGCGCGGGTTCCGGTTGCGCAGGTTCCACCGGAGCTTGAGCCGGCTCGGGTTGGGTTGCTCTCGCCGGTGCTGGGCTCGAGACGGTCGCGGCCGGGCTTTGAGCAGGCGCGGGTCCCGCCGCCGCGAGCTCGCCGGTGCCTCCCGACCAGCCCTGCAATTGCTCCAATACCGCGAACTGGCAGGCGACGTTTAGAACCACTTCGGTTCCTAAACCTTGCTCATAGAGCATGGCAAGTCCCTTCTTGATGCCCATGATGGCCTCAGTCACTAGGCTACCTTCACCCGCGCCGTCCTCTTCGACCTCTCGGATGATGATTGCCTTGCGTTTGACTTCCCCGTCATCCCGGAGATCCGCCAACATGAGGTGGAGGTCGACGCCGTCGATCGTGACGTCCACACTCGGTTCCGGCATTTCGGCATGCACCTGGTTGATGAAGGCCTGAATCGGCCGATTTTCGGTTTTCTGATCCTGGGCCAGCCAGCGTTCGCCGATAGGGCTGCTAAGCACAACTTTGCCACCGTGCTCGACGACCAGGATCCCGTCCGGTAGCGAGCCCAGCAGATCCAGCAGGCCTTTCTGAGTTTTCTGCAGCTGTCGCACGCGTTGAGCAACCTCTTCTTCAAGCATATCGCCGCGCCGTCTCTGGGCTTCTGCCTTGCGCTTATCCGCGACGACCAGCATGCGGTATTCCAGGGCACGCGAAACCATATTTTCGAAAACGATCAGGTGGTCAAAGGGCTTCGTCAGATAACCAAACGCGCCGTGATTTAGCGCATCGATGGCATTATCGAGCGTCGCCGAGGAGGTGATGATGACAACCTGGGTATCCGCATCGTTCTGCTTGGCGTGCTGCATCACCTCAAGCCCGCTCGCCTCAGGCATGTAGATGTCGGCGACGATCACGTCGTATCTGTTTGCATCAATCAGCGACTTTGCCTCACGCCCGTCACTGGCGGCGTCGGGCTCGATTCCCATCTTCTTGAGGCGTCTAACTAGAAGCCCAAGCAGATCGGGATCGTCGTCGCAGAGAAGGATCTTTACTTGAGACATAGTCTTGACCCCTTACTAGGTCGATTCTTACTCTTCTGGACCCAATCCGGTCCCAGGCTCTTTGTACCGGAGGGCCAGGATGTGGGCGTAATTCGCTTGTGCGTCCACCGTGGCGCCGCTTGACCAATAGCTCCCGACGATCGTCTGATTGCCAGTCGTGCGCTCAGCGGAGGCCCAGTTGGTGTTCGTGTCGTATCCGCCACGATCGATCTCATGGTCACCGACATCATGGGGTTTCCGGCATGTAGGAGGTCTGCGTAGCTGGGACCGGCCAGGCCTTCACTAGCGGCTCCGTCATCGTGCATCATTACCGACAGGTAAACGTAGTCACGTTCCGCGGCCTGGCCGGCGGCTTCCCGCAGCTTGCTGAACGGTGATTCAAACTTCACAGGCTAGCCCCTGCCTCGTGACCGCGAAGCGTATGCGACCTAGCGGACATTAATACCTGTGCTCACGGCGCAAACTCCACAACATAGGAGGTCCAGTCCGCGGTGCCGTTTGGGTCATCTCGTGTGACCAATAGGTTCGTCGCGGAAGTAAGTTCGTGCCTACCAACCGCGACTCCAATGACGTCGTCCCCGTTGTAAGAGGTCTCGCCGAATCCCTGACCCGCTGTCCACTGGCCACCGGCGAAGGCGATACTTCTGCTGGTGTCAACCGAGGTGATGGTGGAGTTTGCAGTCCCGACACCGGCTGCCATGCTGACATCGATCTGCTGTACCGTACTCGTGTCTGTAAACTCGATCCGCTCCCACGCGATCGCGTCGATCTGCCCGCTCAAATCACCCCTCGTAAATGAGAGCGAAGTGGTGCTATCGATCCTTCCTCTCACCAAGCCTGCGGCGATGTTGGGCTCGCTACTGTCCAAAGTGCGATAAGAGAAGATCAGCATGGTCTTTGACGTGTTCACAGCTGGAAGACCAGTGACCGAAAGGCTGCTTCCCGTCATCGCTCCCGTCAGTCCTCTCGTCACGGATGCATTTGTGAACTGGATCACCTGCAGTGCATTCGCTGTACCCCCAGAAGCACAGCTCCCGAATCCAGACTGCCTGATTTCAACGTTCGATGTAGTGGTCAACTGGACCGTCCTGCGATCATTGCCATCCTGGAAAATCCCGCTCTGAGCGTGGCTGTAGACGAGGAAAGTCCTGCCCATATCAGCGACCGAGATTATGGTGACATTGGTGATGTCTCCAATACATGCTGGCGTCAGGTGCTCAACGGTCACCCCGCTGGCGAACTCGACGGTTTGCCAGCGGATATTGACTGGTCCCGTAGTTCCAAACCGGTCACAGGTGATCGTGCTTGCGTTGACAAGGAAGCAACGGACGTTCGAGCTGTTGGGTGTGTTGTTGCTGGAGGTGGCCTGGAAGACCATGAAGGTCTTCGTCGTGTCTGAGAGTGATGGTGAGATCGTGCAACTCGTCGTCAGAGAGCCCCCGCTAATGGCGCAGGTGCCATTGTTGAGCGTCACCGCAGCGGTGTCGTTGTCAGTGATCGTGCCGATACCGGTATCGGTGTCGGTGACCAGGGTGTTGCTGGAGCTCAGCGAGACGGTGAAGGTCTCGGTGCCTTCGACTACGGCGTCGTCGAGCGTGGCCACGGTGAACTGCTGCGTCTCGCCGGTAGTTCCGGCGAAGCTGAGCGCCGCCACCACATTGTCATAGTCCTCGGGGCTGACGAGCGGCGCGCCGCCGCCTATTGCAGAGACATCTGTGAGCGCTACATTCACCGAGAAGCCGCCCTGCACGGCGTTGTCGAGGGTGACCGTGAACAGTAACCCGGCGCCCTCGATCGCGGTGACGTTGTCGACGGTGATCGTGGCGCTGTCGTTGTCGGTGATGGTCCCGGTCCCGGTATCGGTGTCGGTGACGAGTGGGTCGG
>JBGMQN010000103.1:15600-33399 GCA_048054495.1 Anaerolineales bacterium | reverse complement strand
AGGTGCCGAGAGCCGGAATTGAACCGGCGACACCTTGATTTTCAGTCAAGTGCTCTACCAACTGAGCTATCTCGGCGCGGATCGGATTGTAATACGACTCCGTACCAAAGGCTTATTTCCTTACCCAGCAAATACAGGCAGAGTCTAGTCAAGAAAGCCTTCCTTCAAGCAGTCGTCAGGGATACGAAGCCTGAAGGTCGGCCAAGACCAGGCTCAGGAGATACCCGGCACCTGGGTCGACCGGCGGAGCACCAATGAACTGTGATCCCATTACCCTTCTTTGCGAAGTCTCGATTGGACAGATCGTCCTAATCATGTTCCTCGCCGCCACTGGCATCTCAGTCTCGCTCTTCGGACTGGCTGAGGATGTGCAGAAGTGGTGGAAGGAACGCACTGAAGCAGACCACTAGCTGCTTTAGAAGGTCAGCGAACAGCCACCTCCTGACCAGCGCGTGATCCGCGCGAGTTGATTTTGGTCAGCGCGAATAGATCGCCAGACACACACGTCAGCAAATAAATAGACCCCCAATCCCCAAAGGGCTGTCTCAGAAGTGCTTTCAGACAGCCTTTTTCCTTTATATGGGGCCATGAACTGGGCGGGAAAAAATGGGGAGGGCGGATACTTGTGCCTGTAGCCCCCTGGCCTGACCGCCAGGACAGGCAAGCACGGGTAGGCCGTGGTTTCGTTGCTTGAGGGTCTGCCGCCACTTAGTGGTTAGGGTGTGGAAAAGGCGGAACCGGCGCCGCTGCCGGGGGGTCTGGAGGGGGTCAACACCAGACTTTTTTGCCCTAGCTGTGGTCAACCCTAGCAAAACGTGCACCGGTCCGCGATGTCATCGTAGCAGGGCCTTGCGAAATCCGACTCTACACAAGGCTTACAAAGGCCAGGCAGTAAACGGTTCCGCGGTACTGTTCGAATTCGCTACCCGCGTTCGACCTGCAGGTCCCGAATCTCAAGCCAGTGCTCCGCCACCGTCGGAAGCAGGCCGAAGCGAATGCCCTTTGTCTCAGAAAGCACCGCGTATTGGTTGTCGATCCAGGCAACGAACCCCAAGGGCCCGTGTGGAGCGACGCTCGATTCGGCCACGACTTCTCCGTCCACCTCGAATACAACCCCGTCCGGCCGCCACATCAGAGTGTATTCATGCCACTCAATCAGGGGCGTATCGAGCAGAATCTCGGTGGCCGCCGCTTGTCTGCGAACCAGCGGCACAATCCACTTCCTTATTAAAGGAAGGCTGGCGAGTGCGAAGGCCGCCGCGGCCCCAGGCGCTAGAACCGCAGCGGGGTACCGTATGCTGCGCAGTACGGCTGCCTTCCATCCGCTTCCCGTGCTTCCATCAACAAAGCTGAATTCATTAGGCGGCGAACCGTAGAAGAACCATAGAGCCTGAGGAGCCGCAGGGAATCGGCGAAGGCTACCCGCCCCGCTCAGCGAAATTCCAAACGGATCGTTCCAGAATCCGAACCCAAGTGTGCCTGGCGGTGAGGCGTGCGAGGCACGCGCGCTCAGCCGGAGAATGGTGGGAGCGTTCCATGGGAACTCCGCTCGCGAGAGCCCCCCATAGTCATCCATTTGAGCGTCGGCGTAGCCGCTGGAGGTGGGAGGAATAGACAAGTGGATCCCATTTGCTTCATCCATTTCTACCTGGCCACCACCGAGCAAGTGCGGTCGAAGGTTTGTAAGGTCCATGAGGCAGATTATATGATCTGGCTCACGATCCGCGGCGGTGATCCTAGTTTTAGGCGGTTCACAGGCCGCCCTTTTGCCGCGGGTTGCCGTTCGGGTATAATCGCCCGAATTCTCTGAAGGGACCGATGGATCTCACCTGGTACGGCCTATCTTGCTTCAGAATGAAAGAGCGCGGATTGGCGATCGTCGTCACCGATCCCTACGATCCCAGCCTGGGCTTGCCGGCCCTGGCCCTGAAGGCGGATCTCGTCACGGTAAGCCACGACGCGGCGGGACACAATTACGTAAAGGGTGTTAAGGGTCAACGGCTGCGGATCTCCGGTCCGGGAGAGTACGAAGTAGGGGGGGTCTTTATTACAGGAATCCCAATGGCGGCAGAGACAAAGGGCAAGAATGGCAAGGTATCTAACACGCTCTACCTCTTTGATTTCGACGGACTGACAGTCGCTCATCTGGGTGACCTGGCATTTGTACCCTCCCAATCCCAAATCGAGGACCTGGGCCCGGTGGACCTGGCACTGGTTCCGGTTGGAGGAGGAGGCGCACTCTCACCCGCCCAAGCGGCGGAGGTGATCAGCCTCATCGAGCCCAAGCTGGTGGTTCCCATGCACTACAAGACCGGCAAGGAGAAGGTGATGCTGGGGCCGGTGGCCAAGTTCCTCTCCGAGATGGGGGTCGGCAAGCAGGAGGCGCTGGAAACGCTAAAGGTCACCAAGAGCGGACTTTCCGATCAGACGCAGGTCGTGGTGCTGGAGCCGGCCGCCAAGTAGCCCGTGGACCTGGAAAGCAACTCCCACAACGTCAAAGTGATCATGACCTGGGACATTCTTCCGGGCATGGAGCAGGAGTACTTTGAGTTCGTTGTGCGTGAGTTCGTACCGGGAATGCAGCGCATCGGAATTCAACCCACCGAGGCCTGGTTTACACAATACGGCGATCAACCTCAGATCCTAACCGGTGGGATCGCAGAGAACCTCAACGATATGCAAAGCGCCCTCGATAGCGAGGACTGGCAGGAACTACGAGATCAGTTGGCCGAGTTTGTGACGAATTTCAGCATGAAAGTGGTGAAGGCCAGCGGCGGATTTCAAATGTAATCCGGCGCTGCGGACGATTAAAGAGGGCGCTCATAGGGGCAGCCCCGCGGATAATCTGGCCCCCCTTATTGTCCCCGCTCAAGTCATGGCGCTGCAAGAAAAAAGAGGCTGTCTCAAGCTGCATTTGAGACAGCCTCCTTCATATACAACTACGCACGATCAGTCTTGTGTATCGGATGCTTTCTTCTTAGAGCTCTCAGGCTTCTCGGCCTTTGCCTCGGATTTCTCATTCGACTTCGACTTTTCTGCCTTCTTACTCTTTCCATTAGCGCTCGAGGTCGAGCGATGGTCGGTAACGTAGAAGCCGGGCCCCTTGAAGAGAATGCCGACCGGCGAAAAGAGCTTGCGCAGGTCGTTCTCGCCGCACTCAGGGCATTTCTTTAGCTGGGGCTCGTCGAATCCCTGACGGCGCTCGATCTGCACGCCGCAGTTATCGCAACGGTAAGAATACAATGGCATTAGGGTTCGACCTTCTTCTTGTCCGATTCGTCAGACAAGCGCTCAATTATACGCCGCTGTGTGTTCGGCTAACAAGATATCCCCGCACGATGCACGGGGCAATGGGTACTCTAGCATATGCAGCGTATGAGCGGCGTTAGCAATCTATCAGAACTCCACACCAAGACCCTCACTCTGAATAGGGTAAGATACCCTCCAACGGTCAGTTGGCCGGGCGATCGCAGTCCCCTCCCGAGGGGATTGAGGAAAGTCCGCGCTCCACATAGCAGGGTGCCGGGTAACTCCCGGGCGGGGTGACCCGCGGACAGGGCCACAGAAAACGACCGCCAGCCGGACCAAAAGGTCTCGACTGGTAAGGGTGAAACGGCGGTGTAAGAGACCACCGGGGCCTGCAGCAATGCCGGTCGCCAGGCAACCCTCACCTGGAGCAAGGCCGAGCAGGCGCAAAGCTCGCGTAATACGCATTCGTGAGGATGTGGCGAGCGGGAGGCGGCTCGTTTCCCTTGAGCGCCGGGTAGGCCGCACGAGCGGCGCGGCGACGTGCCGCCCAGATAGATGGTCGCCCATTCTCGGGGAGGAAGGTTAGGCCTGCCCGGCGGTGCAAGCCGTCAGGAACTGGCCTCGCCGTAAACCCGGGTCGGACAGAACGCGGCTTATAGGCCGACTGCCGTTGCTCATCGGAGCCCCCTTCAGTGGGGGCTCCGGCCGTTTGAAGCAGTGCGATTCGCAGAACGCAGAACCTTAAAGTTTTCGCGCCAAATCCACTCCATCCCCCATATGCGAGGTTAATCCCCCATATGCAGGGGCGCCTGTTCCTGCCCACCCACGACTTAGGACTTTAGTACTCAAACTGAACTCGGCTTGCTTATTGCAAGGGTGGGAGGAACTGATCTATAATGTGGGAACTTGTGGGGGATCGTGGGGGAGCGTGGGGCGCCGGTCAATCCGGCGTCTCCGCCTTAAACCCACTTCCGAACTAATGTTCTTAGGTCAATACAAGTATACCACCGACTCGAAAGGTCGGCTAACGATCCCTGTACGCTTCCGTGCCGCGTTGGCTTCGGGAGCATTCGTCACGCAGGGATTCGATCGCAACCTCATGGTCTACACCGGGGAGAGCTTCGACAAGCTGGCCAAGAAGGCTGCGGCACTCTCCTCCACCGATCCCGGGGCACGCGAAGTGAAGCGGGTCCTTTTTGGACGGGCAACAGAAGTGTCGCTCGATTCCTCGGGTCGCGTACTGCTGCCCGATTTTCTCAGAGACTACGCCGGAATCGATGGGGAGGCTTTCATTGTGGGAGCCGGCGAATACTTCGAGATTTGGCGAGCCGAAAGCTGGGCCACCCAGGAGCAATCCGTTGGGGATTCTGAGGCCAATGCGAAGAGATTCGCTGAATACGACCTGTCGACGGGGTGAGCCGTAAACGATCCGCACACCCCCGTACTTTACAAGGAAGTGCTTGCTTCTCTGCTGCCGATCGAGGATCGGCTCCCTCTGCCTTCGAACGCGACAGGAAGGGTTGGGAGCCAAATCATCGACGGCACTGTCGGTGCCGGGGGACACGCAATGGGGGTCCTCGAACACACCGCGCCCGAAGGCGAGCTGCTGGGCCTAGACCGAGATCCGGTCGCACTGCCGCTGGCCCAGCAGCGCCTGGCGCGGTACGGAGGACGAGTACACCTCGTGCAAGGGTCGTTCCGAGATATCAAGACCCATGCCTCGGCAATGGGTTGGGAAAGGGTCGATGGCATCTTGCTCGACCTCGGGCTCTCGTCAATGCAGCTTTCTGCACCCGAGCGTGGTTTTTCTTTTCGATCCAAGGGGCCGCTAGATATGCGATTTGATCCGGATCAGGAGCTTACGGCCGCAGATCTTGTGAACGATTTGCCGGAGGCTGAGCTGGCAGACCTGATCTATGAGTTCGGAGAGGAGCCAAAATCGCGTCGGATTGCCAGAGCCATCGTAAAGGCTCGGCCGGTCGAGGATACAAGCGCTCTGGCGGAGGTGGTTAAGCGGGCCGCCCCTACTCGATCTCGCCGCATCCACCCTGCAACCCGAACCTTCCAAGCGCTACGGATCGCGGCCAACGATGAACTGACCGCCCTTGAGCAGGCGCTGCCGCAGTGTGTTGAGCTTTTGAAGCCTGGCGGCAGGCTGGCGGTCATCGCCTTTCACTCTCTTGAGGATCGTATCGTGAAGCGGTTCATGCGACAGGAATCCAAGGATTGTGTGTGCCCGCCCGATCAACCTGAGTGCACTTGCGGGCACAGCGCCAAAGTGCGATTGGTCAACCGGCGCCCGATCCGCCCAACGCAGCAAGAGCTGGAAATTAACCCGAGGGCGAGGAGCGCGCGACTGCGCACTGCGGAGCGGATTTGAAGCGCATTGGTAGGTGTTCCGGCTGGGCGAACCAGGCCCAAATGGCCCTTTGCCGCACCGTAGTGGCATGAAGCTTGCAAACTGTTTCGAGAGTAACTATGCCTCAAGCGTTCAAACAGGCTCCATGGCGGCTCCAGATCCTAAATACCAGCCGGACGGCTCTCTGGATCGTGGGGCTTGTCGTTATAGGCGGCGTTTACCTTGCGGTCAACGCCAAAGTAGCCAGCGCAGGTAGGGAGCTACTGGTGTTGGAGGGACGGTACGAATCGCTCGTTCGAATCAACGGCGAACTCAACGCGTCGTACGCCGGGCTGACTTCTCCAGGGGTCATGATGGAGCGGGCAGCTTATCTTGGCTTTCGACCGGCTCTCCCGGATGAGGTGCAGTATCTGACCGTGGAAGGATTCGAGAACAAGAACGAATTCGAGGCCCCGCGCCCTCTGACATCCGAGGAAGACCGACAGGGCATGCTCTCTCCGAGCTACACAGAAACGCTGGGCGAATGGCTCTCGCGCTTCGCAATTGGAGGCAATCAGTGAAGCTGTTCAGGCGCGAGCGCTCGGCAGAACATTCCTCACAGAGGCAGGACTCACAGAGGCAGGCCCCACAGAGGCAGGCCCCACAGGGGCAGGCCCCACAGGGGCAGGCCCCACAGGGGCAGGCCCCACAGGGGCAGGCAGCCACCAAGCCTCGCAAGCAGCGTTCAGCCAAACCCACCGGCCCTCTGGCCGCCACCAGCAAGATCGGCGCTACCTCCTTCCGAGGGGTAGATCCGCCCAATCTCGAATTCAGCGGGACAGGGAATCCGGTTTCAGTCAGCCGAATCAGAGCCGTCATGCTCGGGATGGGTCTTATGTCGGTCGGCTTGCTCATTCAGCTGATTCGAGTGCAGTTCGGCCCCTATGCTCCAGTATTTGCTGCCCGCCAGGAAATCGGTTCCAACCGCCTGGAGCGCGTCATTCCAGCCAGGGGGCTGATCTATGACCGAGACGGCCGCCTATTGGCCGCGAACGCCACATCGTACGTATTGGAGGTTGAAACCCGGCAGGTCACGCCCGACAGCCGACAGGCCATCCCCGAAGTCTTGTCGAAGGTGCTTGTGCTGCCGCTGGAAGATATCCACGCCCAACTCAACCGGGATTGGGTCGCTCAGGGTCAATTTCGCATTCGCCTAACCCGCACCGATGAGGCGGGAGAGCCTTTACCGATAACCGTGGATAAGGTTGTGGCGGGCGTGCTCAACGAATTTCTAGCCGACCCCTATGCCCCCGATCTCAGCGGATTGTCACTGGTGCCGAACCCCAAGCGCGTCTACCCCAATGGGGAGCTTGCGGGGCATGTGCTCGGTTTTGTTAACCAGGAAAACAAAGGGTTTTTCGGTGTGGAGGGCTACTACGATGAATGGCTCTCTGGCAAACCGATCACAATCTCCCGGCCCATGATCCCCCCTGAAGCGCGTGCTCAACCCGATCCGCCAGGGGGAGTCAATCTGGTGCTCACGCTCGATATCGACATCCAACAGATGGTCGAGCGTGAGCTCGAGGACGCCATCGACAGTTCCGGCGCGGAAAGCGGCGAGATCATCGTCATGGACCCTCGCAATGGAGAGATCCTGGCATTAGCCGCCTGGCCGGTCCTCGATCCAAACAAATATGAGCCGTGGTTGGTCGAGGAAGACGGGCAGGACCCGGTCATCACGCCTGCAGTCGGAGCCATGTTCGAACCCGGATCCACATTCAAGGTGCTCACCATGGCTTCCGCGATCGACGCGGGAGTGGTGGAACCTGATACGGAATTCATCGATACCGGTGAGATCGAAGTCGGCGGCAACACGATTCGCAACTGGGATGGGCAAGCGTGGGGCCCGCAAACCATGCTTGGCTGCATGAAGAACTCTCTCAACGTCTGTCTGGCCTGGGTGGCTTCTGAGAAGCTTGGCGCTTCCCAGCTTTACAGCTACCTGCGCGCCTTCGGCGTAGGACAGCTGACAGGAGCGGATCTTGCCGGGGAGATCACCGGGCAACTACGCACGCCTCGCCATCCGGATTGGACAGAATCGGACCTGGGAACGAACTCATTTGGACAGGGTGTCTCTCTCACGCCGCTGCAGTTGATGGCCGCCGTCGGGGCGGTTGCCAACGAGGGGGTGATGGTGCAGCCGCACATCGTTCGCCAAATCGTCGGCCCCAATGGCGCCTATTCGCCCAGAACTACGGTTCTCGGCCGACCCGTCTCTCCCGAGACGGCCCGTACGATGACTGAGATGCTCGCCACCACAATTCAAGGCGAAACAGCCTACGCAAGCCTTGCCGGTTACCGCCTGGCAGGCAAGACGGGAACCGCCCAAATCCCCGGCGACTTCGGTTACGACCCCAGGTGGACGATCGCCTCTTTCATCGGATGGGGTCCAGTTGAGGATCCGCAATTCCTGGTGCTCGTGCGCCTGGATAAGCCTGAGAGCTCACCCTGGGGCTCGGTAGTTGCCGCGCCCGTTTTCCAGAAGGTCGTTCGACGACTGGTAGTTTTCCTCGAGATCCCTGCGATCGAGATCCCGCCGGAAACGGTCACCGGATGAGACCCGCACACACAATGGAGAAGATGGCCGATGAATCCGCTCCGAGTGGGGAGCGGGGGTTGCTGACCCTCGCAGATGTCATTGAGGCCATAACCGGAGCGCGCCCGGAGGCATACCAGCAGGCCATCACGGATGCGGCCATTGACACGCGGCGCGTGACACCCGGATCGCTCTTTGTGGCCATCGAAGGAGAGCACACAGATGGTCACGATCACCTCTCGGAGGCCTTCCAGCGCGGTGCCCTCGTGGCGCTGATCGACCGTGAGGTCGATCCTGACCTTCGGGTGCTCGACCTCAGGCGCGTTTCCGACCTGGAGGTTGTGGAAACCCCGCTGTGTTTGCGGGTGGACAACACCGTACAGGGGCTGCAGGCGGTGGCCCGATTCTGGCGAGAACAACTCGAACTCCGCGTGATTGGCATTACCGGGAGCGTCGGAAAATCGACCAGCAAAGAGCTGGTGGCGGAGGTGCTCGAGCAGCGCCACCGCACATACAAGAACGAAGGAAACCTCAACAACGAAATCGGCCTGCCCCTTAGCCTGCTGAAGATCACGCGGGCGCATGAGCGCGCGGTCCTGGAGATGGGGTTCTATGTGCCCGGCGAAATTGCCCTGCTAAGCGATATTGCGAAGCCGCAGGTAGGCGTGATCACCAACATCAGCGAAGTGCATTTGGAGCGCGCCGGCAGCATGGAAGCCATCGTGAAAGGCAAGGGCGAGCTGGTGGAGAACCTGCCTCCAGATCCTGAGGGAGTAGCCATTCTAAACATCGATGATCCGTGGGTGCGAGAGATGGCCGAACGCACCGAGGCGCGGGTCTTCTACTACGGCCTCTCGCCGGAGGCCGACCTCTGGGCCGGCGACATCGAGGGTCTGGGACTGGAAGGCGTTCGATTCGTATTTCACCACGAAGACGAGACATTCAGAGTGCGCGTACCGCTGCTTGGGCGCCACTCGGTCCACACCGCGCTGCGCGCGGCTGCGGTGGGACTCACCGAAGGGATGCCGTGGGATCAGATCCTGTTAGGTCTCACCCAGACCCATAGCCAGCTGCGGCTGGTCGCGGTCAACGGCCCCGGAGGTTCTCTAATTCTCGATGATACCTACAATGCCGCGCCGGCATCTGTTCTGGCCGCCCTCAACTTGCTGGAGGAACTTGACGGCCGCCGCATCGCGGTCTTAGGAGACATGTTGGAGCTAGGCGATTTTGAAGAGCGTGGTCACCGCATGGTGGGTGCCCGCGCGGCTGAAGTCGCTCAGCGCCTGATTACCGTGGGTGAGCGCGCGCGTTGGATAGGGGAAGAAGCGCTGCGCGCAGGATTAGCCGAAGCCGCACTTACGACCCTTGAGCACAGCGAACAGGCTGTGGAGCACCTACAGGGTGAAATCGGAGCGGGAGATATCGTGCTCATCAAGGGCTCTCGCGGGGTCCAAATGGACAAGATCGTGAGTGAGCTCGAGGTACCGGATTGACCCAGGCCGCAGCCGCATTATCGCTCGGAGGCATCACATTTCTTCTCACCGTAATCTGGGGCGGGCCATTCATTCAGGTCCTTCGCAACCTCAAGATCGGCAAGCAAATTCGCATCGAGGGGCCGCAGCGGCACTTCACCAAGCTCGGTACGCCCACGATGGGCGGTTGGCTGTTTGTCATCCCCGTCTTACTGATTACTGGGATGCTCAATCTGGTCTCGATCGTCAGCGAGCTGACAGTTCTTGGGCGTTCGGTGCTGCTGCCTATGGCAGTCATGTTCGCATTTGCACTTCTGGGAGCCGTGGACGACTGGCTGGGGGTGCGCGGAGGGCGACGCGGGGAGGGACTCAGGGGGCGCTGGAAATTCCTGGCTCAGACCGTCCTGGCGCTCGGCGCGGCGCTCGCGTTGAAGTATCTCCTGGACGCGCCCGAACTTTTCCTGCCAAACGTGCCCGGAGAGATTCAAATTGGAGTGCTCTACGTGCCGATTGCCATGTTCGTGATCGTGGGAACTTCGAACGCCGTCAATCTGACCGATGGCCTGGATGGACTGGCGGGCTTGATCTCGGCCACCGCCTTCGCAGCCTACGGGGCGATCGCGCTTCTTCAGGGACAGACCTTCCTGGTGCGCTTCGGCTTCACCGTGGTCGGCGCGGTGTTCGCCTTCCTGTGGTTCAACGCTCATCCGGCCGAGCTGTTCATGGGAGATGCGGGAGCACTCTCGTTGGGGGCTACGCTGGCGGTGGTTTCCTTGATGACGGGCCAGTGGGCGCTGCTGCCCATCATCGCCATTATCCCGCTTGCCGTGACCGTCAGCGTGATCCTTCAGGTGGCTTACTTTCGATACACCAAGGGGAGGCGGTTGTTCAAGATGGCGCCGTTGCATAACCATTTTGAACTCAGCGGATGGAGTGAAACCCAGATTGTGCAGCGCTTCTGGCTGGTGGGTCTCATGGCGGCCGGCATTGGAATCGCCCTGGCATTGATCTAAGGAGTCTGCGATGGAAATTGGAATGCTCTGGTACGACAACAGTCCGATAGCGCTTAACGATCGCGTGAAACAAGCGGCCGGCTATTACAGCGAAAAATATGGCCGGAAACCCAACTTGTGCTTGGTACATCCGGACATGCTCCAGGACGACGAGGGAAAGGCAAATGGAGTGGTGATTCGCAAAGGCAAGGGCGTCATGCCGGGACACTTCTGGATCGGGGTCGACGAAGCCCAGGATGCGCAGAGTTCGAAGTCGACCAATAAGGCCAAGAACACCAAGAATTCGTCGGCCAAGAGCAAAGTCAAGCGTTCGTGAGCTGATGTGGAGAGTTGGGAGGGTGTGCGGGTCATCGTTCTTGGCTTGGCCCGACAAGGGAAGGCGCTGACCCGATACCTTTCTGAGCACGGCGCGGAAGTGATAGCGAGTGATTTGAAACGAGAAGACGAACTTCCATTGGATGAGCTGAGCGATCTGGAAATCCAGTTCGAGCTTGGCGACCATCCACAGGAACTCCTTGAGGAGGCGGATCTGTTGTGCCTTTCCGGCGGGATTCCCGCCGATCTGCCGCTGGCTCAGCAGGCCCGCCTCCAGGGTATCCGGGTGGCCAACGATTCACAGCTCTTCCTGGAGAACAGCCCTGCGCCGGTAATGGGAATCACCGGATCCGCGGGCAAGACCACCACCACGGAGCTCTTAGGTCGCATGGCGCGCGCCTCGGCCGCGAGCAGCAAACGGGCGGCCTGGGTAGGGGGAAACATCGGCCGACCGTTGATCGCCGATCTCGATCGGATGAAGCAGGATGACCGGGTCGTGATGGAACTCTCATCCTTTCAACTGGAGTTGATGACCGCAAGCCCTCAAATCGCGGCCGTGCTGAATCTGACGCCAAATCATCTGGATCGCCACCGGACCATGGAAGCCTACTCGGCGGCAAAAGCCAACATCCTCAATTTCCAGCTCGAGCACGACATTGCCGTGCTTGGTCGCGAGGACCCAGGATCGTGGGGGCTGCGTAACTACGTGCAAGGACGCTTGCTGGGATTCGGAGCCCGTCCCTTCGACGGAGAGGGCACCTATATCGAGGGGGGCCAGGTTCGGCTTCAGATGGACGGTGAGGAAGCGCGGCTGTTTGCGGTAGATGCGATTTCACTCCGTGGGCCGCACAATCTGCTGAATGTACTCGCGGCGTGCGCCATCGCGGGGGCGGCAGGGATTGAGCCGGAGGCGATGCTTGCCGGGGTAGAAGGCTTCATGGGTGTGGAACACCGCCTCGAATTCGTTCGCACCGTCAGGGGCGCCGATTGGTACAACGATTCTATCGCCACCGCGCCGGAAAGAACGGTGGCTGCCATCCGATCGTTCGGAGAACCGCTCGTGCTGCTTGCTGGCGGCCGGGACAAGGACCTGGACTGGAGCGAGCTGATCACACTGATATCGCAGCGCGTCGACCACATAGTGCTCTTCGGCGAGAGCGCGCGCATGATCGAGGGCTTGCTGCAGGGATCGCCTGGCGATCGGCCGCAGACGCTGGTCATTGTGGACGGCCTCGAGCAGGCCGTGCAGGCCGCGGCCGCGGTCGCAGACGAAGGCGACGTTGTTTTGCTTGCCCCGGGAGGCACCAGCTTCGACGAATTTATTGACTTTGCCGTGCGCGGCGATCGGTTCAAGGAATTGGTGCAGCTCCTATGATCCGCCGCATGCTTTTGCGGACGGATCCCTGGCTCCTGCTGCTCGTGGGAGCGATGGTCGTGATGGGGCTGGTTATGGTTTATTCCGCCAGCTGGGACGTTTCCTGGCGTCTGAACGGAGATCCCAACGAGCTCTTCCGCCGCCAGCTTGTGAATATGGCCTATGGATTCGTGGTGCTGGCAGCCGCCATGTCCTTCCCCATCAAGTGGCTTCGGAAGCTGGCCCTGCCCATCCTCGGGTTCAGTGTTCTGGCGTTGCTGGCGGTGTTGATCATCAACACCGGCGATGGTCCGAAACGAGCCATTCTGGGATCCTCCGTGCAGCCTTCCGAGATGGCCAAGCTGGGGCTCATCATCTACCTTGCGGTCTGGATGGAGTCGAAGGGATCCCGACTGTCGGAATGGGGCTACGGCTTCGTTCCGCTCATGATGATCATTGGCCTGATGGGTGGCCTGATCCTCCTGCAGCCCGATCTGAGCGCGGTGCTGACCATCGCGGTCGTCGCACTTACGATGTTCTATCTGGCCGGCAGTCGCATTTCGCAGACCATCTCTATCGGCGCCGGCAGCGCGGCCGTAGGTTACGTTTTGGTCCGCCTCACCAACACCGGCCGCGCGCGCTGGGACGATTACCTCGCCGGCCTGGTGAACGTTGAGGAGGCAAGCTATCACGTCCAGCACTCTCTGCAGGCGTTCTTTTCCGGAGGTCTGCTCGGGCGCGGTCTCGGAGCCAGCCGCGAGAAGTTTGGATTGCTTCCCGCGCCGCACACAGACAGCATCTTCGCGGTGTTGGGTGAGGAGTTGGGGTTGGTAGGCGCCCTATTTGTACTGCTGCTGTTCCTTGCCTTCCTGTGGCGTGGCTTTAAGGTCGCCACTATGGCGGATGATCGGCTGGCCTCGCTTCTGGCGGGAGGAATAACGTTTTGGATCGGTGTGGAGGCCTTTGTCAACATGTCCGTATTGCTGGGCATGCTCCCGTTTGCCGGCAATGCGCTTCCATTTTTCAGCTTCGGCGGCTCCAGCTTGCTGGTCACGATGGCGGGTGTTGGGTTACTGCTCAACGTCTCCCGCCAAGCTAAGTCGAAGCCCAAGAAGGCCTATGTTTCGCCTACTGGTGTCGGCCGGCGGGACAGCCGGAGGCGTGTATCCCGCCTTGGCCGTCGTCGCCGCGCTCAGCGAACGGGCTGAAGTGCTCTGGGTGGGGGGAAGGGGCGGCATGGAGGAACAACTCGTGCCGCGTGAAGGACTGCGCTTCGAGGCCATTCCCGCGGCCGGAGTTCATGGAGTTGGCTTGAAAGCATTGCCAGGGAACCTGTATCAGCTAGCGAACGGATATCGCGCCGCGCGCCGTATCGTGCGGAGCTACCAGCCCGAGGCGATGCTTTTCACGGGTGGGTACGTCGGAGTCCCGGTGGCGATGGCCGGCGCAGGAGTGCCAAAGGTTTCCTACGTACCCGATCTACAGCCCGGGCTGGGACTTCGGGTGGCGACCCGCCTGTCAAGCACCGTGGCCGTTACCGCGGAAGCCTCCCGGCAGGATTATGGGAATAGGCGGGTGGTCATCACCGGCTACCCAACCCGGCCCGAGCTGGTGCCAATCGCGGCGGAAGAGGCCAGGGTCAGACTGGGTCTGGATCCGGATCGAAGCGTTGTATTGGCCTTTGGTGGCAGTCAGGGTGCGCGATCGATCAATGAAGCGTTGTGGTTGGCGCTTCCCGGAATCCTGGGCATGGCAGAGGTGCTCCATATTACAGGCGAGCGCGATTGGCAGAGGGTGGGGGGCGTCCAGGCAGAGCTTCCGGAGCGATTGCAGGGGGCCTATCACCCCTACCGCTACCTCCATTCTGAAATGGGAGATGCCTTGGCGGCGGCGGATTTGGTGATCTCCAGGGCTGGTGCGGCCACCCTGGGCGAGTATCCACTTTACGGTCTTCCCGCTATTTTGGTTCCTTATCCACACGCGTGGCGGTACCAGGCTACGAATGCCCAATATCTGGTAGCGCAGGGAGGAGCCATGCTCATGGATGATGAGAGTTTGGCACGAGACTTGCTCCCCACCGTACGGGGGCTGCTTCAGGACCCCGTTCGCTTACGCGGCATGGCGGAGGCGATGAGTGGAATAGCAACTCCAGGCGCCGCGGAAGCAATCGCTTCCGAGGTAGCGCGCGTCGCTATAGCCGGGCCTGCAACGGGGCGCAGCTCCCCCAATCAGGGCTTCCTGAGCGAAGGTCCTGAGGGTGGAAGCACGGCTGAGCACGGCGAACCCAGCTCAGAGGGGGAGCCTGAGTGATCAGCTTAACGGTCCTTTTCGGGCTGTTCGTGATCCTTTTCGGCGTGATCGGCGCCATGCGGGGCTGGGCCAAGGAGCTCCTGGTGACGAGCGCCATCGTGCTGGGCCTGTTCCTTAACAACATTCTGGCCACCTACATCCAGCCTTATCAGACGTTTCTGGCCACGGCGCAGCTTGGGACCGTCTTTGCCGCGCAGGCGGGCGTAATTCTGATGCTGGCGTTCTTTGGATATCAGACGCCCAAGATCCAGGCGCTCCAGCCAAAGCTGGTTCGCGAGCGCTTTGAGGAGATCATGCTGGGTGGCTTCATGGGGTTGCTGAACGGTTTCTTGTTGGTGGGCTCGATCTGGTTCTATCTTCACCAGACGGGCTATGGAACGACGGACCTGGTGATCGCACCGGAAGGTGAACTTGCGGAACAAATCGAGGGACTCATGGCTTATATGCCGCCCAGTCTGCTGCCCATACCGAATGTGTTCTTCGCGGTGGGGGTCGTGTTCGTCTTTATCATCGTCGTTTTTGTATGAGCCGGAAGGTGCATGTGGTGGGAATTGGTGGAGCAGGAATGTCAGCCATTGCGAGGGTCTTGATGGAGCGCGGTGAACAACTGTCGGGCTCGGATCTGGCCGCGACGCCGTTTTCCGAAGCCCTGGCTGAGTCTGGCGTGCCGATCACAATCGGTCATCGGGCCGAGGCAGTGGTGGATGCAGACCTGGTCTTGGCTTCTTCCGCCGTTCCCGATTCAAACGTGGAACTGGAGGCTGCAAGCCAGCGCGGCATCCAGGTGATGCGAAGGCCGGCCTTCCTACCCGAACTCCTCGAGGGGTATCGAACCGTGGCCATCAGCGGCACGCACGGTAAGACCACCACGACCGCCATGATTGCCTGGATCCTGGATCGCGCCGGTCTGCAGCCCAGCTTCATCATCGGTGGGATCCCCAACGATCTGGGAACGAATTCTCGACATGGAAGTGGAGGCACCTTTGTAATTGAGGCCGATGAGTACGACCGGACATTTCTCGGTCTGCATCCAGCCATCGCAGTGATTACGAATGTGGAACACGATCATCCCGACGACTATCCGAACTTCGAGGCCTACAAGGCCGCATTCGAAACCTTCGTATCCGGGGTTCAGGAAACGGTGATTGTCGGCTCGGATGATGCGGTAGCCAGGACGCTCGCACCCACGCGGCTCACACGCATAACGTTCGGATTGGGTGACGAGGCCGAATGGCGGGCGGTCGAGATCCGTGGCAACGACGCCGGCGGGGTCGATTTCCTGGCGATTCGGCATGAAGAGACCATGGGACTGGTCCGATTGCGGCTGCCGGGTGTGCACAACGTGCTTAACGCTCTGGGAGCGCTCGCCACGACGCACGCCCTGGAGGTGGAGTTCGCCGCTGCACGAACGGCTCTGGCGGATTTCCACGGTGTGGAACGCAGATTTGAGATCCTGGGAGAGCGTGAAGGCGTCACCGTCATCGATGACTACGCCCACCACCCCAGCGAGATTAAGGCCACGCTTGCGGCCGCGCGGCAGCGCTACGCTTCAGCCCAGATCTGGGCGGTGTTCCAGCCGCATACCTATTCCCGCACCGCGGCCCTCTTCGATCCGCTGACCGGATCGTTTGCCGACGCAGATCATGTCATCGTGACAGACATCTACGCGGCCCGAGAAGAGCCCATGCCGGGAGTCAGCGCCAGCGAATTGGCGAAGCACATTGAAGGGCCAGACATCCGCTATGTAGCGGAGCTTGAAGAAGTGGCGAAGGAGCTGGTTAGGCGCGTCAAGCCGAACTCTGTAGTTGTGACTTTGAGTGCGGGCGATGCCAATCGCGTCGGACGGCTCGTGTTGCAGGGATTGTCCGAAGGACAAGGAGGCACACATGCTTAAGTCGAAAACTGTCAGACGCCCGCTCGACCAAGATCGTAAGGTAGAGCTCAAGATGCGCATCGCGCTCAAGCGGCTGCACGGGGAGATGCCGTCCAGGGCGTTGGTCCTGGAAGACGAAGGCACGCCCGAACCTGAAGTGCTCGGTCGGCTAATCGACGCAGTCCGCCGACTGTGACCGTTGGAACGCGACCAACTGCGCGCGGCGTTTCCCGAGACCTTGCAGGAAAACGCGCCGCTCGCGCAGTACACCGCGGCCCGCATCGGCGGACCGGCCGAGTTCCTGCTGACGGTCCATTCGGCCGGCGAACTCGAGCGCGCGGCGGAGCGGCTGTGGGAGCTGGGATGTGAATTCCGGCTGCTGGGCGGAGGATCCAACGTACTGGTGGCCGATAAGGGAATATCGGGAGTCGTGGTCTTGAACCAGGCTAAGGAAGTGAAGTTCGAAGAGCAGGGCGCGTGGGCCGAGTCCGGTGCATCTATCGGGTCGATCGCGCGCCGTGCGGTCGAGAAGGGGCTCAGCGGACTGGAGTGGGCAGCTACCATCCCGGGATCTATCGGTGGAGCCATCGTGGGCAATGCCGGCGCCCATGGCGGAGATACGGCGAGCACCCTGGCGCATGCGGAGATAGTCCGCCGCCTCGAAGGACGCGCGCGTTGGGACACAGAGCGGCTGGAATTTGGTTATCGAACGAGCTGGCTGAAACGGAATCCCGGCGAAGCGGTTGTCCTGGCCGGTCGCTTCGTTCTTTCGAAATCCGATCCGGCCGAAACTCGCGCCGCGATGGAAGAGAGTATAGACTTCCGCCGGCAGACCCAGCCCACAGGAGCCAGCATTGGCTCCATGTTCAGGAATCCGCCGGGTGAACATGCGGGCAGGCTGATTGAGGCGGCAGGGTTGAAAGGAGAACGCCGCGGGGAGGCAGAGATCAGCCCAAAGCACGCCAACTTCTTCGTCAATCACGGCGGGGCCAGTGCGGGTGAGGTCTATGAGCTCATACAGTTGGCCCAGCAGCGAGTGGCCGAGAAATCCGGCGTGGAACTGGAACTGGAAATAGAGCTCCTGGGCGACTGGGAGCTGAATGCCTAAGCTCAACCTGGCCGTCTTCTTCGGAGGGCGCTCGGGGGAGCACGAGGTTTCGCTAATGTCAGCCCGATCCGTACTGGGAGCCCTGGACAAGGACAAATACAAGGTAATTCAGGTGGGAATCACTCACGATGGGAGCTGGTTCACAGGCGACGACGTCATCGGCGCCTTCGA
>JBGMQN010000103.1:11514-15500 GCA_048054495.1 Anaerolineales bacterium | reverse complement strand
TTCGTAAAGCCGGCCAATATGGGGTCCTCGGTAGGTGTGAGCAAGGTGCGCGGGCGCTCGGATCTGCTCGAAGGCCTGATGGAGGCCGCCCAGTACGACCGCCGGATTCTTGTGGAGCGCGGGATCGAGGCACGTGAGATCGAAGTGAGCGTGTTGGGCAATGAGCATCCGGAGGCTTCCGTCCCAGGAGAAGTCATTCCCAGCGATGAGTACTACAGCTATCGCGCCAAATACATCGATGAGCGGTCGGAGCTTCGCATTCCCGCTCCGCTCGACCCCGAGACGACGGAAGAGGCGCGGCGCATCGCGGTCGAAGCCTACAAGGCCGTCGACGGAGCCGGAATGGCGAGGGTCGACCTGCTGCTGGAACTGGAAACGGAAAACCTTTATCTGAATGAAATCAATACCATCCCAGGGTTTACACGGATCAGCATGTACCCCAAACTCTGGGAGGCCAGCGGGCTCCCCTATTCAGAGCTGATGGACCGCTTGATCGAACTGGCTCGGGCGCGGAAGGCGCAAAAAGATGGATTGGTGCGCACTTATGAGGGGGCGGAGTAGATGAGTTCGGAGATCCGACGATCGAGCAGGATGGGTTTTCGTATGGACGCTCTGCGCCATCAGGGAGCCGTGCAAATGAGCCTGGAGATCCGACGCTCGCGCGGGGTCGGTTCTCGATCGGACGATTTGCACCATGTGAGGGAGTCGCGTAAATGAGCCTGGCAGTTCGGCGACCGCGCCTTTCGATCCTGGGCCGCTTCTCGGGCGGGTCGCCGAGGCGCGCGCGCAGGCGATCTCGCACCGCTCGACGTTCCCCTCGCCGCAGTGCTTCCACGCGCATTCCCTTGACTTACCCGATCGGGCGGGAGGCTGCGCAGGCATTGGGGGCCCCGGTGCGGAGACGGCGCACCTACACGATTCCATTGCCCGACGAGCTCGGAGCGGAGATCAGTATTCCTGCGCTTCCGAGGCTCGGCATCGGGCGGCGCACCTTGACTCTGCTGTTGCTGCTGGCGTGGCTGCTGACCGCACGTAGAGCCTGGATCAGCGAGGAATTTCGGATCAATGATGTGACGGTTGAAGGCGCCGGCTTGCTGAGTGAGGCGCAGATTGAGTCGATCGCTCGACTGAACGGCAGCCATATCTTTGCCTTGGATCCCCAGGCCGCAACGCAGCGCCTGGTCTCCTATCCGGAGATCGACGCAGCGGAGGTCCGACTTCAGTGGCCCGGAAACAAGGTGACGATTACGGTGGAAGAGAGACGACCGATTGTCGAATGGCATGATGGCGGCAAGACCTGGTGGCTCAGCGCCTCCGGCGTGGCATTTATCCAGCGTCAGCCCTACAAGGCCATGGTCGAGGTGACCTCTCTGGAACCGGTGTTGGAGATCAGCCAGGATGCGTTGGTGCCTGCCATCGACCCTGAGCTGCTCTGGAGCGCGGTGACGCTGAGCGAGCAGCTGCCATACGCGACGGATCTGACCTATAGCGCGGACCACGGCTTTGGATTCGACGATCCGCGCGGCTGGAATGTGCTCTTCGGCCAGGGCGGCGACATGGATACAAAGGTGGCGGTGTATGAGGCCATCGCCCTGTCCCTCGTGGAGCAGGGCCTGAACGCAGTCGAGGTGAGCGTCGAGGACCCGGCCTCACCCTACTACAAGTTGACGAGGTAACCCGTGGCTACTCTCATCGGACCCGAAGAAACCGTTTTTGTTGGCCTGGACATCGGAACCACGAAGGTCTGCATGCTGGTCGGCCACCTGGATCCGCAGAACCGACTGCGCGTGATCGGCGTAGGTATCGTGCCCTCGATGGGCATGCGTAAGGGCGGAGTGGTGAACCTGGAAGCGCTCAGCAAGGCGATCACACTCGCCAAAGACAAGGCCGAGCGTACCTCCGGATTCGAGATCACCTCTGCACTGGTCAGCCTATCGGGCAACCAGATCGAATCTATGAACAGCCGCGGCATGGCCGGCGTGACCGGTCGCACCATCGGCTACGATGACGTGGCCCGGGCGCTGGACGCCGCGCGTTCGGTGCCGATCCCATTCAACCGAGAGCTTGTGCACGTCGTCCCGCGCGGATTCGTCGTGGACGGTCAGGATGGAATTCGTTCTGCCATCGGCATGTACGGCTACCGGCTGGAAGTCGAAGCCCACATTGTGACCGCCAATCAGACCTCGCTTCGCAATCTGGAGAAAGCAGCGGAGGCGGCTGGCATTGTCATCGATGGGTTCGTGCTTTCCTCGCTTGCCGCGGGTGAACTCGTGCTCTCAGAGACCGAGCGAGAGATGGGCGCCGTTGTCTGCGACATCGGCGGCGGAACTTGCGACATCGCGGTCTACATCGAAGGGGCCTCCTGGCATACGGCCGCCATTCCGGTCGGCGGCGATCATATGACGAGCGACATTGCGCAGGGCCTGCACCTGCCTCAGGAGACTGCCGAAAGCATCAAGATCCAGCATGGTACCTGCCGGCCCATGATGGCTGACCACGACCAGCTGGTGACGATGAAGCCCTTCGGGCAGGGCAGCAACGTTCAGGTACGGATCGCGGATCTTGCCGGGATCCTGGAGCCGCGGGCAGAGGAAATCTTTGCGCTGGTGCGCCAGGAGATCAAACGCTCCGGCTACGATGCGCTGCTTCCGGCCGGCCTGATATTGACCGGTGGTGCAAGCCAGTTGCGCGGCCTCGATCTTGTGGCGGCCGATGTGCTGCAGCTGCCGGTCCGCTCCGCACAGCCAGACAAGCTGCGCGGGCTGGTAGACAAGCTGGGCGATCCCGCTTACTCGGCCAGCGTCGGATTGCTGCATTGGGGCCGGCTCCAGGAAGAAGATGTCATTCTGGACCATCGGTCCATGGCCTGGCCGCGATTCGATCTGGGACGAGCGGCCGGATTACTAAAACGTTTGCTTCCGGGCTAAGGCCCGATATCGGAAACCGAGGAAGATAGAGGAGGACAACATGCAACCAGCACCACAGATCGAGTCTTTTGCACGAATAAAGGTGGTTGGGATCGGCGGGGGCGGCAGCAATGCCGTCAACCGCATGATGGAGGAGGGCCTAGCCGGCATCGAATTCGTGGCCATCAACACCGATGCCCAGGCGCTCCTGCTCTCCAACGCGCCGACCCGGGTCCGCATTGGCGACAAGCTCACGCGTGGCTTAGGAGCCGGAGGCGACCCGGAGGTCGGTCAGAAGGCAGCCGAGGAGTCGGCGGAGGATGTGTACGAAGTCCTCAAGGGCTCCGATATGGTGTTTATCGCAGCCGGCATCGGCGGCGGGACGGGAACGGGCGCCGCGCCCGTGATTTCCCAGATCGCGAAGGAAATCGGCGCGCTATCCATCGGCGTGGTCACGCGCCCCTTCACATTTGAAGGCGCTAAGCGCATGCAGGCTGCAGAGGCCGGCATCAACGAACTGAAGGAGCATGTCGATACCCTGATCGTGATCCCGAACGACCGGCTGATCCAGATCGCAGACAAACGCGCCAGCCTGCAGGATTCGTTCAAGCTCGCTGACGACGTGCTGCGCCAGGGTATCCAGGGCATCAGTGAGCTGATCACCATCCCTGGCCTGATCAACCTTGATTTCGCCGATGTGCGCACGATCATGGCCGAGGGTGGCGCGGCGCTGATGGCGGTGGGTCGCGCTTCGGGCGAGGATCGTGCTCGAGTGGCGGCAGAACAGGCCATTTCCAGCCACCTGCTCGATATCACGATCGATGGGGCGCGCGGCATTCTGTTTAACGTTACCGGTGGCTCCGATCTGAGCTTGTTTGAGGTGAATCAGGCGGCAGCCATAATCAAGGAAACCGCGCATCCAGACGTAAACCTGATCTTCGGCGCGGTGATCGATCCGACTATAGGCGAGGATCTAAGGGTGACCGTAATCGCCACCGGGTTCGAGCGCTCGGGCGGGCCAAAGCGAGCTTCGGCACGCATACGACGCTTGACTCAGGCCGCCGCGGCCCAGGAGCAGGC
>JBGMQN010000103.1:0-11414 GCA_048054495.1 Anaerolineales bacterium | reverse complement strand
CAGTTGGAGATCGGGATACCGGTGGACGACTTTATGCCGCAGGCCATCGACGTCAACGACCTGGACATCCCAGCCTTCCTGCGGCGTCGTTGAGGCGGGCGGGCCGCTCGAGGCCGACGTTCCCAGAACTCTGAAGAAGGGAATTGGCCGCGATCGATCCATAATAGCCTTGCCTGGAAATCTACCAGCCGCTCGCGGAATCTGCTCCGAGCCTCTCTGGGTCCGAGGCCGTACGGGGGACCCCATTAGTAGCGGGTGCCGGACCCTCCTCCCGGCACCCGTACACTTTCCCTGACAGCTCCAACTGGCCGCCGCAACTCTAGGGACGAGCGCCTCAACTGACCTGTCCTAGCGGAGCTAGGGGCACCCGTTATATTTCCCAAAGCCCTCAACCGTTTCGGCGAATATCTGGCAAGGCTCGCATCAATGGGCTTGTCCCAGCACAGCTGGGAGCGCCCGCTATTCATTTCATCTCCTCCAAAGATCGGTCGATCGTACTCGATCGAGGTTCCCTTGAGTGCAGCCTTGTGCATTCCAGTACTGAGGTACCAGAAACTTTAAGGTCGAATCACCCCCCGGGAGTTGGCGCGCGTTTTTGACCGTGCTACAATTTCGGCCCCATTCGGAACATCTTTGGGTCAGCAGGGGGGTGTACAGAAGATCTGGCGCCAAACAAGTGTTCGGGGCGGGGACTCAGCCAATGCAATGCCCGTATTGCCAAGGCACCAGTACCAGAGTGATCGATACCACTCACGATGCCAAGGGGGGCGTGCGGAGGCGGAGGGTTTGTAAGGTCTGCGGCGAGCGGTATAGCACTTACGAGCGGGCCATCCTGACGGCTCCGCTGCTGATTAAGGCAGATAACAGCCGTGAGGCGTTCGATCGTGAGAAGCTGGCTCAAGGGGTCAGGATAGCATGCGCGAAGCGGCCGGTTTCGGCGACAGACATCGATAGGCTGGTTGGGGAAGTAGAATCTAGGTTGCAATCGCTGGGAAAGCCGGAGATCGAGGCCCGAGTGGTGGGGGACCTGGTCATCAACGGACTGAAAGAGCTCGACCACATCGCATATATTCGTTACGCGATCGTGTATCTGGGCTTGGATGATCTGCAGGCCATTCGGAACGAGATCGACCAACTCCTGGAAGCTTAATCTCAATTTGCACAGGGCCGCGGCCGATCCGGCCGCGAGAGTTCAGGCGCGGCATACGCCGCGGGGACAGCAGTCTCCGGCCCGCGCAGGATCATCTGATCTTCTCTACTGGAGGAGAGGGAAGGCGCCCGGAGGAGGAAGCAGTGCTGGAAACCTCGGATCCTGAGGTGCGGGTACGGACGGAAGATCTTCGACTCGCGCCAACCCCCACACTCCCCGATGAACTTCCGACGGTTGAGTTAGCCGACAACGCGCGCACGGTTTTAATGAAGCGTTACGTGCGGCGCCATCCGGATGGTGAGCCCGGAGAGTCGGTGGACGAGATGTTCTGGCGCGTTGCCTACCATATCGCTGCGCCGGAGGTTGAGTTCGACGGGGATCAGATGGCGATGGCGCGGCAGTTCTACGAGCTCCTGGTTTCCAAACGCTTCTTCCCCAATTCACCGACCTTTACCGGGGCCGGAACGCCGCTGGGTCAGCTTGCCGCGTGTTTTGTGCTTCCAATCTCCGACGACATGGGGCGCGATAGTTCTGGAATCTTCCAGACCTTGCGCGATGCGGCCCTCATCCAGCAGACGGGCGGGGGCAACGGATTCTCATTCAGCGGACTGCGCCACAAGGGATCGCTGGTCAGATCGTCGGCTGGGATGGCCACCGGCCCGGTCGGATTCCTGCGCGTGTACGACAAGGCCTTTGGAGAAATCGCCCAGGGTGGGACTCGTCGAGGGGCAAACATGGCCGTCCTGCGCGTCGACCATCCCGACATACGCGACTTCATCACCTGCAAAGTCGACGAGAACCAGATCACGAACTTCAACATCTCGGTTGGCGTGACAGATGCGTTTATGGAGGCCGTGCGGGACGATTCGACCTATGAATTGATCGCTCCGCATTCTGGCGAGACGGTCGAGACCGTGCCGGCGCGCGAGATTTTCGACATGATGGTAAAGCATGCCCATCACAATGGCGAACCGGGCATCCTATTCCTCGACTCCGCCAACCGGAACAATCCGGTGCCTCACCTTTACGAACTGGAAGCGACGAATCCCTGCGGTGAGCAGTGGCTGGGACCCTATGAGAACTGTTGCCTGGGGTCCATCAATCTGGCGCAGCACTGTGGACCGAGTGGTGCGGTGGATTGGGACAAGCTCGAGCAGAGCATCGTTCTCAGCACGCGCTTCCTGGACGACGTGGTCAGCGCCAACGCCTATGTGCCAGCCGTGCCGCAGCTTCGCGAGGCGGCCAATCGGGCTCGACGCATCGGCCTCGGATTCATGGGGCTGGGGGACCTGATGTACAACGTCGGCGTCCGCTACGGGTCGGAGGAAGCTCAGGAATTCGCGGCCCAGGTGATGGAATTTGTGCGCTTCCACGCGATGAAGACCAGCATCGATCTTGCGCGCACCCGCGGCCCGTTCGAGGCCATCGAGGGGAGCATCTACGATCCTGCGGATCTGCGCTGGTCGCCGCCGACTGCGCTCTCTCCCTATCAGCGTCACTTTGGCCGGCCGGATCTCGATTGGACGGAAATCGTCACCGGCATCGAGAGTCATGGAGTGCGAAACGCGGCGCAGACGACCATCGCGCCCACCGGAACCATCGCCACCGTTGCGGGATGCGAGGGCTATGGATGTGAGCCGGTCTTTGCCCTGGCGTATGTCAGGCATGTGGATGACAACGGGACCGATCTAAAGCTGACCTATACCAGTCCGCTGTTTGAACAAGCGTTAGTGGAGGCCGGCGTGGACGATGCTTCCCGGCAGCGAATTGTCGAGCAGGTGATGGAAGAGGGGACGTGCCAGGATGTGGAGCAGGTGCCCGAGCACGTTCGGCACGCATTTGTCGTCTCGCAAGATATAGCGGCCGAGGAGCATGTGCGCATGCAGGCCGCCATGCAGGCATTTGTTGACAACAGCCTCAGCAAGACCTGCAACTTTCCCGAAGACGCGACCGTCGAGGATGTGGCACAGGTCTATTTACAGGCCTGGGAGTTGGGGTGTCGAGGTTTAACTGTGTATGTCACCGGCTCACGCCAAAAGGTGGTGCTCGAGACCAAATCCACAGCCGACAAGCAATCGGCCGCAGCGGTCAGCGATCCCGTGTCGCAGCTCCAGATGTGGATGCCGGGCAAGAAGCCGCGCCCGAAGCGCCTGGATGGCTCCACGTTTACCGTGGAGACACCGGTCGGAAAGGCGTTTGTCACGATCAATCAAAACGGCGGCGACCAACCATTCGAGGTCTTCATCACAACTGCCAAGGCAGGGTCCGAAACGGCGGCCGTATCGGAAGCGATCGGTCGCTTGATCTCCTACATTCTGCGCTTGGCGTCCCCGGTGATGCCGCGCGACCGTTTGACAGAAGTGGTTCGCCAACTTTCGGGCATTGGCGGGGGTCGGCCTACCGGCTTCGGAGCAGAACGTGTGTTGTCGCTGCCGGACGGCGTGGCCCGAGGGTTAGCGCACTACCTGGGTGAAACCGAGGAACAGTTCGAAGCCGCGGAAGCCGAAATGATTCCCATGATCATCGGGGATCTCTGCCCGGACTGCGGTGCGGCGTCTATGGTGAACGAGGAGGGCTGCAGGAAGTGCTATTCATGCGGGTTCAGCGAATGCTGAGCGGGTGACCGCGCCGCGGTAATCTAATTCGGAATTAGAGAGTCGGTGTGCAATTAGGGCCCAGCCCGTGTTCTAGGGCTGGGCTTTTGATTCGCGGCGTGCGCAGCTCTTGCATCTGATAGCCTTTCCGGAGTCCGATCCACATGCATCGAACTGCGAGGTCATTCGCAAGGCAGATTGGTGTGAGAGGCTCCCCAAATCATTGCGGCCCCAAAATTCCAAACCGGCGCTCGGCAGAGTTCGGCTCAGGCCTTGCTCCGCGAGCATTGTGGCCGAAGCCCTCGAATCGCCCCGCCAAGCTGGCGGCGCCTCGCGGTCGGCCATGAATGGTCCGTTTTTACGATGAGCGGTCGGTCTGAGACGTTGAATGGTCCGTTTTTCTCATGAACGGCGGATCCGGCCTCAGCGGGCGTTGTATTCGTAAGTAGCTCAGCCGGGCCGCTTACCCAGAAAACGGGCACAGGCAGCTCGCAGCCGGACGACTTCACCCACGACGACGATGGCCGGCGGCTGAAGGCCATTGTGTCTGACCTCCTCCGCTACCTCGCTCAGGGTGCTGACCAGCGTCACCTGATCCGGCAAGCTCCCCTGACAGACTACAGCCACGGGGGTCCCCGGGCTCCTGCCTGCTTTCAATAGCCGCTGGACGATGAGGGGGAGCTTCCGCATGCCCATCAGGATCACCAGCGTGTCTGCGCCCCGGCTGAGCGCCTCCCAGTCTACGGCCGATCTTGCCTTCCCTGCAACCTCGTGACCGGTGACAATGCCCACAGAAGAGGACAGGCGGCGATGGGTGAGCGGGATTCCGGCGTAGGCTGGCGCAGCCAGGGCTGAAGTCACCCCGGGCACGATTTCAAATGGAATGTGTCTCGTGGCCAGGAACTCAGTTTCTTCCCCGCCGCGGCTGAAGAGAAAGGGGTCGCCACCCTTCAGCCGCACAACCATCAACCCCTCTCCCGCTCGATCGGCCATGACTTGAAGCAGGTGCTCCAGATCCTGCCCATGCCCCCTTCGGGCAATCAGCTCACAGCCGGCTCGCGTGTGAGCCAGAAGCTCCCGGTTCACGAGCCGGTCGTAGATGACGACATCGGCTTTCTGGAGGCACGCCAGGCCTTTCACTGTGATCAAACCGGGGTCCCCAGGACCGGCGCCGACCAGATAGACCTTTCCCTGGCCCATTCTTGTCAGCCCTCCGTTTTACAGTCCGCGAGAATCTCCTCGGCCCTGGCGAGCGCCCCAGGCCGGTCATTCTCCTTAAGCATGGAGAGGATGCCCGAGCCCAGCACGGTTCTTGTGAAGGCAAGCCGCCCTTCGCGGCCAAGCTCCGCCTTCAGGCGCGGCCGCAGGGCTCCTAGGATGTGCACCAGGCCGCCATACTCAGGTCCAAACAGGGCCGCCAGCCTCTCCTTGATCGCCACGGCTAGCGCAGGGCTGTGCCCGCCCGTGGAGATGGCGATCATCAGATCGCCACGCCGGAGGATCGCGGGCATCATGAAGTGTGAGGGGGCGGCAGCGTCCACCGCGTTCACCAGCACGCCGTGGGCATCGCCGTCGCGGCATATCCGTTCGTTCACCGCGCCATCACTGGTCGCGGCGAAGCACAGGAAGGCGCCCTCCAAGTCCTCAGGCTGATAAGCTCGCCTTTCGTGGGAAATCCTTCCTGCCTTGGCCCAGCGGTGCAACGTCGGCGTCAATGTAGGGCTGATGACTACCACCCGGGCTTCGCTGGCGAGCAGCGTGGCGACCTTTCCTTCGGCCGCCATGCCGCCGCCGATGACCAGGCATTTCTTTGCTTGTAGGTTGATCAGACAGATGGGATAAACGCTCAAGGTCTCACATACCTCCCGTGCGTGTTGCGCTTGTTGACGATCCCCGCGCCACGTGCACAAGGGACCCTACCGGTCAGTCTCGGGTCGCCCCGAGCGATGCCCATCCCCACCCTCCAGGTGAGTTTGCTTCTCCCGATGGGCCGCGCCCACATGGATGCCGCATTCGCCTCCTGCTTTGCTGGTGCCCGCCCAGCGGCCTGCCCGCTCGAACCGTCCCCAGGTGCCGGCCAGTGTGCAAGGCCAGCAGCCGAGGCTGCGATAGCCCTTGTCGTACAGGGGGTTGCCGGGCACTCCGTTGGCCCGGATGTAGCCCCACACTTCTTCCTCGGTCCAGTTGGCCAGAGGATTGACTTTCTGGATCCCGTCTTGGACCTCAGCCACCTGGATGTGCTTGCGGAATTCTGTTTCGTCCCTCCGCAGGCCGGTGATCCATGCGTCGTAGCCCTCGAGCGCCCGCGCCATCGGCTCCACCTTACGGATGCCGCAGCACCGATCTGGGTCGGTCTTGTATAGATCGGCTCCGAAGCGCTGCTCCTGCTCCTCGACGTCCAAGAGCGGCCTGTACTCCTTGATGTTCAGGCCCCATTCGGCCCTCAAGGATTCGATGAGAGTCAGTGTTTCGGGGAAGTCATACCCTGTGTTCAGGTAGATCACATCGATGTCGGGCTTTATGTCTCGCAGCATGTGAAGCAGCGTCACGCTGTCCTTCCCGAAGCTGGCCGCAACGCAGATGCGCTCAAAGCGACCGCATGCCCAGCTCAAGATCTCCTGAGGTGTGGCGCTCTCAAAATTCGCAGTGGTGGGCTCCGTCGTTTCGCTAGCCGGTATGGTCATTCATCGATCTCCTCTCTACTCAGTGTGCTGCGGGGACGCCGGGGGAGCTTCGGGCCTGAAGTGCAGGCGTGCGACCTTGGAAGTCGGCGGGCAGTCCCTTCTTGCCGCTCCCCTGAGGCTCGACCGAACGGCTGCCCTCATCCCCACCGTGCCCCTGCACGCTCGATCCCCCTTGGCCGGCGTCATTGGGCGCACTCGCCCCGGCCCACCTCAACCTTGAACTCCCCTTCTCCACCCCAGTCCGTGTACAGTTCAGGGGTCTCCTCAAAGGGAGGCAGCTGGGCCAGATCACCCAGAACCTCCTGAACCATCGCTGCCAGGTCGTTCTCCCGGCGATTTGGCCCAACGGCCTTTTCTGTCGCTGCATTCGTCCGATCCATGACATACCTCCTTCATCTCAAGCTTTCCGAGTTTCCTCACCGATTGTCTGGTCGCGATCCGCGCCGCTGGTCTCCTTTCGCTTGATCCAGCTGGCGAAAGACTCGCCCTCTTCCCGCTCGGCCCGGAAGAGCGCCACCAAGCGAAAGATGGCCTCCGGTACCCGTCGAGCCGGGATGCGCATGACGGGCCGGCCGAACGTGACTTCCCCATCGCCTGCCTCGCCGCCCAGCATCAGTTGGTAATAGGGCACTTGGCGTCCCTCCACCCGGCGCACGGCCCCGTGGAGGCCGATGGTGGCGATGTGATGGTGTCCGCAGGAGTTTGGGCAGCCACTGATCTTGATGCTCACCCCCCGAAGGTCCTCGGCCAGAGCCAGATCGTCACGCTCCTCGAGCTGACGCCCCAGTTCCAGGGCCAGACGATGGGAATGAGTCAAGGCCAGGTTGCAGGTGTCAGCACCAGGGCAGCCCAGCACGTTCCCGATGCCGTGCACTCCAGGCTTGCCCAGCTCGGCCTCCGCCAGAGAGGCGTAGAGTTCCGGCAGCCGTTTCTCAGGCACCCAGCGCAGCACCAGGTTCTGGGTGATCACAGCCCGCAGCTCGACGCCCGGGAACCGCCGTACCAGCGCCGCAAGGATCCGGAATTGATCGGCCGACAGGTCCCCTCCGGGCACGGTCACGAAGGCCGCGCAGTACCCGGGCTGCCTCTGGCCAACTACGTTGGTCGCCCGCCAGCTGTCGAACCCCGGTGGGGGCGCCTCGCCGGGAGCAGACGGTCCGACGGCTGCCGGCGGGGATGGGTCTCCAATAGCAGGGCTCGAAGGCGGGCCGCCGGCCCAGGTGGCCCACAGCAGCTCGCGTTCCTGGAAAACCAGCCGGTCGAACTCCTCGCCCCCAAGCTCCTCGATCAGGAACTTCATCCGGGCCCGTGCGCGGTTCTGACGGTTGCCCAGGCGGTCAAAGACCCTGATCACGGCTGTGGCCGTCAGGATCAGGTCTTCCGCTGGTGTGAAAGGCTCCAGCAAGTGGGCCGCCCTTGGTGAGGGCCCCAGGCCGCCTCCCACGTAGAGACGAAATCCCCGCAGGGAGACCCCACCTTCTTCGCGTACGGTCGCCACGGCGCCGATATCGTGGATGCCGGCCACCGCGCAATCCGTTCCGCAGCCGGAGAAGGCGATCTTGAACTTGCGCGGCAGCGCCTGGCAGACGGGATTGCGCAGCAGGTAGCGCGACATGGCGTCCGCGTAGGGCGTGACATCGAAGGCCTCGTCGGCACACACCCCTGCCAGCGGGCAGGCCGTCACATTGCGTACGATGTTCCCGCTGGCCTCACGAGTTGTGAGCCCCACCTCCGCCAGACGGCGCAGCACCTGCGGCACGGCCTCCAGGGGCACCCAGTAGAACTGGAGGTCCTGCCGGGTGGTGATGTGACCGACCCCCCGAGCGAAGTGCTCAGCGATGTTGCGCAGGCACTCCAGTTGGGCGCCTGCAAGAGCCCCATAGGGGACCTTCACCCGCACCATCTGGACATCCTCCTGGCCGCGGATACCGTAGACGCCGTACTGTAGGCGAAAGCGACGGAATGCCTCCTCCTCCACCTGCCCGAGCCGCCGCTGCTCGATTAGGTGGGTGAAGCGATCGATCTCTGCTGCCGCCACCGGATCCAACGTGTGTCCTGCCAAATCGTTGGCTGACAGCTCTGGTTGGCCATTCATCGTTTACACATCCTCGATCCTCTCAAGATCGTTTTGCCTGCATGCAATCCATTCCCTTCGCCATTCAGGCGCCGGGTAAAGGGCTGTCTCGGCCAACGCCAGCGGAGTGGAATAGGTCAGGTATGGGAGCCAGCCGGTGGCCGGGTATTCAGTTATTCGGGACTACGTGAGGTGACAGAGCAGCAGGTGTAGGTTGAGGCTTACCGCATCTGCCTTAAGGCGCGAACACAACCGCAGTGCCGGACAGGCCGACGGGCTAGACGATCGAAGCCCTTTGGCATCCAGCGTCTGCGGGCTATGCCCGCTGAGGACAGATACACATGAGTGGGGGAACGCAAAGCCGGCAATCCTGAGCAGTGTTCAAAGGTCTAGCTTTCGTAACGAACAAGACGCCCTCCGGAAGCTGGCTGAAATTGCGCTACATTCTAACACCTTCATGCAGGAGTTCCAACATTCCCACCCCTTCCAGGTGAGAGTGCCAGCAACGGGTCCTGTACGTACACGTATCGCATCAGACGCCCATGGAGATCTTCAATCGGCTGCCGACAACAGTCCCAGCCCTCAGCCCGGGACCCACATTCAACGCCGAGGTGATCCTCGGTTCGCTGCTGGTCCTACTGCTGGCATACGTATGGAGCTACGGATTAGACCTTGAGCGCGAGCGTGCGCTGACGATTTGAAGCCGCCATGACGATCAAAGTGAACTTGGACCTGATGCTTGTCAAACGCGGGATGAAGCTTTCCGAGCTTTCCCAGAGAGTCGACATCACTCTGGCCAACCTCTCGATCCTCAAGACGAATAAGGCCAAGGCGATCCGGTTCTCGACCCTTGAAGCCATTTGCCAAGCGCTCGACTGCCAACCGGGAGATTTGCTGGAATATGCCCCCGATGATAATGAGGCGTAGACTAGCTGGGGAAAGCTCGAGCCAGCTGTCTAAGATAAGATGAGAACGGATCGAGGAAGGCTGTGACGATCGTTCAGATCGTAGAGGTCAGAGGCGAGTTGTCTGGTGCCGACGTGCTTCGGATGGCGAGCATAGGCGCGGGGCAACAACTCGCTGCCCATTTCCCTGGGCCAGGGGTCTAGGGAGAGCACTCTGCGAGTAGAGCCCCTTGGCTTCGCCAAAGACAATCTGGCGAGCACGAGCAGCCGTTGGGCGGAGCCCAAGAGATCCAGAGGAGGAAGACGTGTCTCACAACCTCGAGCAAGTAAGTCGGGTCATTCGATCGAAGGAGCAAGCCAGGTCGACCTATGATCGCATGAGCCGATGGTATGACCTATTGGCTGGCAGCTTCGAGGGGAAGCATCGCGCGGCAGGCGTGCGGAAGCTAAACCCCAGCGAAGGGGATGTGGTACTCGAGGTTGGATTCGGCACCGGCCACTCGATCCTGGCGCTTGCTGATGCGGTGGGTGCCTCCGGCAAGGTCTACGGCATCGACTTATCGCAAGGGATGCTGGATGTGACACGCTCCAGGGTCGAGAAAGCCGGATTGACAGGGAGGGTAGTTCTGGAATGTGGGGATGCTTCGCAGCTGCCTTTCGATGCAAGCTTCTTCGATAGCGCATTCATGAGTTTCACGCTAGAGCTATTCGATACTCCCGAGATCCCCGTCGTCCTGTCTGAGTGCCGCCGGGTTCTTCGAACCGATGGTCGGATCTGTATCGTCGCCATGTCGAAGACGGAAAAACTCAACGCGAGCACCCGTCTCTATGAATGGTTCCACGATAAGCTCCCCCAGTACGTCGACTGCCGACCCATCTATGTGCAGGAGTCGCTTCAGAGTGCTGGATTTAATGTGGTTGATGTGACAGGACTCTCACTTCTGGGGTTGAAAGGCGAGATCGTTTTGGCTGAAAAGGATTGAATGGATCCTTATGGCCCGGATTAACATAAGAGAGCCATTACTTTCTAATCCGCTCTTAATAGGAACCTTACAGAACCTCACTTAACACGAGTCCGGGTTCGCCATAGACTTTGAGAAATATTTCTCAAAGTCTATTTTATGGCTTCTCGAGACTCAGACGACTTCGACTCCGCTGCATCGTCTCCTTCTGGCGTTCTACTCATCCAAACCGGCACCCCCCAGGCACCCACAAAATCCGCGCTGCGCTCCTACCTTGCGGAATTCCTATCCGATCCTCGAGTCATCGAATGGCCCAGGTGGCTCTGGCTGCCGCTGCTGCATGGAATCATTCTGAGAGTCCGACCCCGACGCCTTGCGCCGAAGTACGAGCAGATCTGGACCGAGCAGGGATCCCCACTGCTCATCACCTCACGGGACATCACCTCCAGGCTCGAGCGATTGCTTCAAGACCAGCTCGATCTTCCAGTCCATGTGTCGGTCGGAATGCGGTACGGTCGGCCTTCCATCCAGGACGGCCTGAGGGAATTGCGCGCCTTGGGAGTTCGGCGGATCGTGGTGCTGCCCTTGTTTCCACAATACTCGGCCGTAACCACCGCCTCCGCCTACGATGCGGTGTTCGCAGAGCTGCGCGCCTGGCGCTGGCTGCCTGAAGTTCATGCCATCACGACTTATCACAATCATCCAGCGTACATCCATGCCTTGACGATGAGTATCTATGAATTCTGGGATCAGCATGGCCAGCCCGATCGGCTCTTGTTCTCCTACCACGGGATTCCTAAAAGCTATTCCGAACGAGGGGATCCATACGTTGACATGTGCCTCGAAACGACGCGACTCGTTGCCGAACAGCTTGGAATGCAACCGGTGGGTGTCCGGACCGCTTTCCAATCCCGCTTTGGCCGCGAGGAGTGGTCGCAGCCATACACGGATGACGTGCTTCAGGAATGGGGCCGCAACGGGGTGGAGAATGCGCACGTCATTTGCCCCGGCTTTTCTGTGGATTGTCTGGAGACCATGCATGAGA
>JBGMQN010000133.1:0-3704 GCA_048054495.1 Anaerolineales bacterium | reverse complement strand
CGCATGGGCTGGCCGGAATTCACCAAGCTGCTGGACAAGTACCAGCCCAGGTACTACCTCACGCAGGTCACTGCCCCCACGCTCGAAAACGACATGTACGGCTGCTTCCTGGCCAAGGCGCGCGGGGCGCTGACGATCGGCTTCGGCACGCACGTGACCGCCATCCCGCGCGAGACGCTCAAGCCTTACCCCGCGCTGGACATGGTATTCGTCGGCGAGCCGGATCTCACCCTGCGCGATCTGCTCGATCATCTTGAGCACAAGATCGAAGAGCGCCCGCCGGAAATCGTGAAGCTCTTCGAGGAACACGATCCGGATTACAAGCCGGCGGTGAACGGCGACGGTGAGGTCGATCTGGCTAAGATCCGCGGGCTGGCCTATCGGCAGAACGGGCACATCCAAGTCAACCTCCCGCGCAACTTCATCCGGGATCTGGATGATCTGCCGATTCCCAGGCACGAGCTGCTGCCCTTCGACAAGTACCGCATGCCGCTCATCCGCGGGCCGTTCACGTTTATCGTGACCAGCCGCGGCTGTCCTGCCGGATGCACCTACTGCATCAAGCACGTCAGCTACCAGTACGGCCTACGCTTGCGCTCGCCCGAGAAATTGATGGAAGAGCTCTGGCAGCTCAAAGATATGGGCCTCAACAACGTCCACATGTATGCCGATCTATTTACCGTCAACCGTGAGCAGGTCATGGAGCTCTGCAAGCGAATGATCGATGAGAAGATCGACATTAAGTGGACCTGCAACAGCCGCGTCGACTACGTTGATGAAGAGATGCTGGATACGATGCACGAGGCCGGGAACTGGCTGATCTCATGGGGCATCGAAAGCGGCAACGAGCAGATCCTGAAGCACGCCCACAAAGGCGCCTATCCCGACAAGGCCAGGCGATCGCTGCGATGGGCACGTGAGGCCGGCATCAAGAACTGGGGCTACTTCATTATCGGACTTCCAGGCGAAACCGAAGAGACCATCCGCCAGACCATCGATTTCTCCAAGGAACTCCCGCTGGACATCGCACTCTTCCATGTCGCCGGGCCGTATCCCGGGACGCCCTTCTTCTTTGAAGTGGTCGAGAACGAGTGGTTCCGCCCCGGTACGCGCTGGGAAAACGTGGACATGGACGAGGGCACCGTCCTTGATTACCCCAATCTCTCGGCCGAGCGGCTGCTCTACTGGCAGAAGCGCGCCTTCCGCGAGTGGGCCATGCGCCCCGGCCCTATTTTCACTTATCTGAAGATGCTCATCTCAGATAGGTCCACCTTCAAGACCGCCATCGACGTAGGACTACAGCACATCAGTTGGGCATCAACAGACACAGGCTTGAGCGTACAGTAACCGGCCGCCGCTTCGCGCTGGTTGACCTGGCTGCGGTGGCGATAGCGGCCGCGCTGTGGTTTGCCAAGCCCGAGTTGGGGCCCTGGCCGCTTGCCATCGCGCTGCTGCCCTGGCTGGCACGGATTGTTGCAGGGCAGTCGCCATTTCGCCGCACAGGCCTGGAGATCCCACTCGCAATTTTCCTGGTGATGGCCGCAGTAGGCGTGTGGGTGGCCTATGACACGGAAGCCGCCTGGGCAAAGTTCTGGATCCTGGTGAGTGCCGTGCTATTTTTCATCGCGCTGGCGGGCCAGCCCCAGGAAAACCAGTGGCCCGTGGTCGGGCTGTTTAGCCTGATGGGAGTGGGGGTAGCCGTGTTCTTTCTGCTCACCCACGACTGGGCCGCGCAAGTGGCAAAGATCCCTGCCATCAATGGGTTGGGTGAGAGCTGGATGGCGGTTCGGCCCGCGAGTGGAATGGAGGGGATCGGTCCGAACGAAGCAGCCGGCATTATGGCGATGACAGTCCCGCTGTTAGGCGCCTTTGGGATTCACCTGGCTCGCAAGGGTCGGCTGCCAAGTTCGATCTGGATTGCGTTTGCGCTGGCGGTGTTGCTGACTGGATTGATACTAACGAGCTCCCGCGGCGCTTTGATCTCGCTTGTAGTGGGGCTGATCGTGTGGGGCATATGGGCGCTCACCAGGCGTCTGGCGGCGCGGGTGGAGATCCGCCACTTTTATGCGTTCCTGGCGGCACTGCTGCTTATCGTGATTCCGCTCATGTTCTTGACCCTGCTTGCGCCGTCAGCACCCTTGGGGATGCTGAACGCACTCCCCGGCCCGGCGAGCGCTGGCAGCCGGCTGGAGCTGGCCCGCGCTACCGTCGATCTCATCGGAGATTTCCCGTTCACGGGCGGCGGGCTGCAGAGCTTCCCTGGTCTGTACTCGCAGTACATCCGGAATATCCCGCACCTGCTGTTCGGCAACAGCCATAACCTGTATCTGAACGTGGCTCTCGAGCAGGGTTTGCTCGGCCTGGCGGCGTTTGCGGTGGTGCTGATCATCACCGTTTTGCTGCTGGCCGACGCTCCGAAGGGGGAGGGTTCCTCGGAGAGCCTAATGCGGGGCGCGCTGCTCGCCGGCGTGACCGTGATGCTGCTGCATGGGTTCGTGACCGATGCGCTGTACGGAATTCGGGGTACACCGATCCTTTTCCTGTTTCCCGCGCTGGCGTACGCCGTGGCCCGACCCATAGGCGTTCAAGGGCCTGCGAAAATTGAACACCTCGATCCTATCGCCAAGCATCGACTGAAGGAATTCAGCGGGACGGCAATGCTGATCGGCTTTGTGGCTTTATCTCTTCAGGGTGCCTGGCAGGCCAATTTGGGCGCGATCGAGATGGCCAGGGTCGAGCTGGCCGAGTGGCCGTCCGGTGTCTGGGACGACGGCAGCCAGGTGGAGCAGTTGGCCCGGGCGGAGGGTCTGTTCTCCATAACGCTCGGGATCGATCCAACCAATCGAACCGCCAACCATCGCATGGGATTGATCCGCATGCTGGAACGGGACTACGACTCGGCGATCGGTTATTTGGAGACCGCCTATGCTCAAGATTCCGAACATCGGGGCATTCAGAAGGCGCTGGGCCAGTCGTACGCCTGGACTGGTCAGTTTGACCGGGCGTATGTGCTGCTGGCGCCGCTGCCGGAGAGCAGCAGTGAGATGGGTGTGTATCAGTGGTGGTGGGGGACGCAGGGGCGTGAAGATCTGGCGTCGTATGCACAGGCGATGTCTGAGCTGTTGGGCTCGACTTCTCGACCATAGAGAAGCCCTATCAACTTACGAATGTTTCTGAGGTATTGACAAGTCATTAGGTGGCGAAAAATCCGAATCGCAACCTCCGGTCACGTGCAACTCTCGGTCTATCCAACTGAATGAAATCTGACCGTTCCATCCTGATCCCGCCATATGGCGACGCGCTCGTCGATCTACTTGTCTCGGACGAGGCGCTGTGGGCGCAAGCCAATACCTTGCCCTCCATCCAGCTCTCCGAGCGCGCCGTCTGTGATCTGGAGCTGCTCGCAGTGGGCGGTTTCTCGCCGCTGGATCGATTCATGGGTCAGGCGGACTACGAGCGGGTGCTCGGAGAGATGCGGCTCGCGAGCGGGCACATCTTCCCGATTCCCGTCACCCTGCCGGTGAGCGCCGACAACGGCCTGCATTTGGATCAGGACGTTGCATTGCGCAACGATAAGAACGAGCTGCTAGCCGTCATGACCGTAGAGGAGTTCTATTCCTGGGACCGCGCGGAGATGGCCGAGCGGGTGTTCGGAACCACGGACCCTCGCCATCCGCTTGTGGCCGAAATGCAGCGCTGGGGCG
>JBGMQN010000092.1:9364-12824 GCA_048054495.1 Anaerolineales bacterium | reverse complement strand
ATCCGAAATTGAGCGAATCACGCGCCGCTTCACCTTCGCGCTGGGCAGCAACATCGGGCCGGAGTTTGACATTCCTGCGCCGGACATGAACACCAACGCGCAGATCATGGCCTGGATCCTGGATACCTACATCTCCACCATTCCGCCCAATGATCGACAATGTTCCTACCACGTTGTGACCGGGAAGCCGGTTGACCTGGGTGGCAGCGAGGGACGGGATAAGGCAACCGGTCAAGGCGTTGTCTTCCTGATCGAACGCTGGGCCAGCAATTACGGGTTCGACCTGAACAAAGCGACCTACTTCGTACAGGGGTTTGGAAATGTGGGCTCCTGGACGGCCCGCCTGTTGAAGCCGTTCGGCGCAACGCTGATTGCAGTTGAAGACGCCTCCGGGGCCGTTTTCAATCCGAAGGGAATTGACCCCGCGGAGCTGTTCGAGTATGCGCAGTCTCATCAGGGAGTGAGCGGCTTTGCAGATGCCTCGCCAGTGGACCACGAAGCCTTTTTGGGAACGCAGGCAGACATCTTCGTTCCCGCGGCTCTGGCGAATCAGATCACGGCAGATACGGCGCCGCTGTTGAACGTGAAGCTCGTAGCGGAGGGAGCGAACGGCCCCACCGACACCGACGGCGACACGATACTGCAGGACCGAGACATCCACGTGATCCCGGATGTTCTCTGCAATGCGGGCGGAGTGATCGTCAGCTACTTTGAGTGGCTGCAGAACAAGCGCAGCGAATTCTGGGACCTGGAAGAGGTGGACCGCAAGCTGCATAAGATGCTGATGAAGGCCTATGGTCGCGTGAAAGATAAGTCTGAAGAGGTCCCCACTGACTGGCGAACGGCGGCGTACATCATCGCACTCTCGCGTCTCGAGGCGGTCTACCAGGGACGCGGCATCTTCCCCTAAACCCGCGCCCCCGTATCGTCTATCGGCATCTCGGACTGGGCCATAGCCTCCGAACCCGCAACCTCTTCTCCCTGCTTGCCGCTGGCACGTAGCCTCAGGATCATGGGTTTGCACTCCCAGGAGCACACCAATTCCCATGACGATGGAAATAGGCCGCTAGACCGTTGCGATCTTTTGAGGACAACTACTGGCCTCGCGCTTTCGACGTTGCGTTCGTCTAGCCAGCGGCCGGCAGTGTCGGTTTTTCCTTCCCCTGTTACAGTAAGAGCATCCTTGGAGGTTCCGAGCGATGACGACCGCGGCGGATGCTGTACTTGAACAGCTGAGAGACAAAGGCAGCGCCCAAAACGTCGAGGGGATGGGCAGGTTCGGGATGGCTACCGACCAGCGATTGGGAGTATCGGTCCCAGAAATGCGGAAGATCGCCAAGGGCATCGGCAAGGACCATGAGCTGGCCCTGGAGCTTTGGAAGACCGGTGTGCAGGAGGCGCGCATCGTGGCCTCGATGATCGACGTACCAGAGGAAGTCACAGAGGATCAGATGGAGGCGTGGGTCGTCGTTTTCGACTCCTGGGACGTCTGCGACCAGGTCTGCGGCAACCTGTTCGAGAAAACCTCATTCGCCCAACAGAAAATTGACGCGTGGTCAGTACGCGACGAAGAGTTCGTCAAGCGCGCCGCTTATGCCATCATTGCCGGCCTGGCCTGGCATGACAAGAAGGCCGCCGACGATCAGTTCATCGGGTACTTCCCGGTGATCAAGCACGGGGCAACGGACGAGCGCAATTTCGTCAAGAAGGCCGTGAACTGGGCGCTGCGGAATATCGGGAAGCGAAATTCCTCGCTGAACGCAGCCGCCATCAAGGCCGCCAAGGAGATCCAGCACATGGATTCGAAAGCGGCGCGCTGGATCGCCTCCGATGCCATCCGCGAACTCGAAAGCGAGAAGGTACAGGCCAGGCTGGCCAAATGAAGATCGTGGAACCGCGAGCGCCTCTCGCCGTTGACGCGCCGGTGTTGAGCGCCACGACCCTCAGCAGACAGTTCATCCAGGCTCCCTGGATCAGGAAAAAGAGACCCCCGAATCTGTGACAATCTGCCGCGAGGAACTGCTTATTATCTTAAGGGCGTGGTGAGGGCTTCATTGCGAGGAGCCGAGGATGGACCTTTCACGGATTTCAGAAGAACGCCTGCGCACGACCTTTAAGGCCTTCAATACCTTCATGATCCTGCTGTGGCGGCTTGGGCTTGGTTCGTGGGGTAATGGCACAAAGTTCGGCGGCAGCATCATGGTGATCAAGCACCGCGGTCGTAAGACTGGTCTGACCCGTCTGACCCCGGTGAACTACACCACCATCGACGACGACATCTATTGCACTGCCGCGCTTGGGGAAGCCGCAGACTGGTACCGCAACCTTCGGTCGAACCCGGAGGTCGAGATCTGGCTGCCGGATAGCCGTTGGGCCGGCATCGCTGAAGACGTCACCGATGCTGAGAACAGCGCCGAAATCCTGCGGCGCGTGATCGTCGCCAGCGGTTTCGCAGGCCCGCTGTTCGGCGTCAATCCCAGGAAGCTCACAGACGAGCACTTTGAGGCGCTGCTGGCCGACTATCGTCTGATTCGTGTCCAACGGACGGAGGCCGTCACCGGGCCGGGCGGACCGGGCGACCTGGCCTGGATCTGGCCGCTATCGACGTTTGTGTTGCTGTGGTGGCTCTTGCGCCGGAGGAAGGAAAGGGCATGAAGCTCTCAGGTCTCCACTTGCTTCTCACATACGAGTGCAATCTCGAGTGCGATCACTGCTTTGTGTGGGGAAGCCCATGGCAGAGCGGCACGATGACCCTGGCCCGGATCCGCAAGATCCTTAAACAAACCATCGAGCTTGAAACATTGGAATGGATCTACTTCGAGGGGGGCGAACCGTTCCTCTACTACCCCATCCTTATGAAGGCGGTCCAGGAGGCCTCGGAGATGGGACTCCGGGTCGGAATCGTCTCAAATGGATACTGGGCCACCGGCAAGGCGGATGCGCTCGAGTGGCTGAGCCCGTTCGCAGGCCTGATCCAGGATCTTTCGATTAGCAGCGACCTCTACCACTGGGACGAGAAACTCGGTCGGCAGGCAAAGATCGCATCCGAGGCGGCCAAACAGCTGAATATCCCGGTGGGCCTCATCAGCATCGCGCAACCGGAAGCTGCCGACACCTCGGTCGCGAAGGGCCAGCTTCCGATCGGGGAATCGGCGGTGATGTATCGGGGGCGAGCGGCACAAGAACTAGCAGGTCGAGCAGCGCAGCACGCCTGGGAGGAGATCACCGAATGTCCGTACGAAGACTTGCGCGAACCGGACCGCATCCATGTGGATCCGTTCGGCAACCTGCACATCTGCCAGGGAGTCGTAATAGGGAACCTCTTCAAGCAGTCCCTGGCGGCCGTCTGCAGTTCCTATGATCCAGAGGCGCATGCGATCACGGGGCCGCTGCTGGTGGGCGGACCGCGCGAGCTTATTCTCCGATACGACCTACCGCATGAAGCGGAGTATGCCGATGC
>JBGMQN010000092.1:4495-9264 GCA_048054495.1 Anaerolineales bacterium | reverse complement strand
TGAGAAGCCCGACTTCCTCGTAGGTCGGGTTTTTGCATTTATCAGGAAACTGCGGGTCGCCGCAGCAATTCGAGAGGAGGGCCGAATCGCGTGACGCAGGTATTTGCACGAGTTCCGATCGATCTCGAAACGATCACAACGCCGCGTGGCAAGGTCTACATCATTCCCGAGCGCTGCAAAGAGTGTGAGCTGTGTATTGTGTTCTGCCCGGAAGATGTGCTCTACAGCTCGGACCAGACCAATGCCAAGGGCTACCACTACCCCGATGTTGTTGCAGGGAAAGAGGAGAGCTGCGTGCACTGCGAATTCTGCTCCTTAGTCTGTCCCGAGTTCGCCATCTTCACGCTGGCGGTGACCGATGGCTGACCGTCGGATTCTGACCGGCCAGCACTTCATGAACGGCGATCACGCCTGTGCCGAGGGTGCCCTGGCAGCCGGCTGCCGATTCTTCGCCGGCTACCCAATCACACCTTCCACCGAAGTGGCCGAGCGCCTTTCGCTTCGCATGCCCGAGGTGGAGGGCGTCTACATCCAAATGGAAGATGAGCTGGCCTCCATGGCCGCTATTCTGGGCGCCTCGTCGGCCGGTTCGAGGTCCATGACCGCCACCTCCGGTCCTGGCTTCAGCCTGATGATGGAAAACATCGGCCTGGGGGTGATGATGGAGATCCCCTGCGTGGTGGTCAACATTCAGCGCGGGTCTCCCTCCACCGGTCTGCCGACGGCACCGGGCCAATCCGACGTGATGCAGGCGCGCTGGGGCTCGCACGGCGACTACGAAATCGTCGCTTATGCCCCCTCGTCGCCGCAGGAGATCTTTGATCTCACCGTGCACTGTTTCAATGTGGCCGACCGCTACCGCACCCCCGTCATGCTCATGTCGGACGAGGTGGTAGGTCACATGGTGGAGCGGGTGATCATCCCCACTCTAGACGAGATCCCCATCTGGGAACGCAAGCGCCCCTCCAAGTCCCCCAATGGACCCTTCAAGCCTTTCGAAGCGCTCGATCCAGATCTGGTGCCGCCCATGGCGTACGCTGGCGAGGGCCACCACATCCATATCTCCGGTCTCACACACGACGAGCGCGGTTACCCGGACCTTACGCCAGAAAACCACCATCGGCTCGTGACGCGCCTGGTGAACAAAATCAACAATAACGCAGGCGACCTCATCAAGACCGAGGAGCAATACCTCGATGACGCAAGGATCGTGGTGATCTCCTTTGGCGCTACGGCACGATCCGCACGTCGCGCCGTTGTGGAAGCACGGCAGGAAGGGATTCCGGCTGGATTCCTGAGACTGATCTCGCTCTGGCCCTTCCCGGAGAGCCTAATTCGAGAGATCGCACAGGATGTAGACGCCTTCATTGTGGCGGAGATGAACCTGGGCCAGATGGCGCACGAAGTCCAACGGCACGCTTCACAGCCGGTGGAAGGCGTATTCCATGCCGGGGGCGCGATGATGCGTCCCGGCCCAATTCTGGAAACGATCCGGGAGGTGGCCACCAATGGCAACAGCCGTACTCGTTAAAGAGCACCCGCTCGACAGGCTGATCCGCGACGATCGCATGCCTCACATCTGGTGTCCAGGCTGTGGGATCGGAATCGTGATGCGTTGCTTCGCCAAAGCCATCCTCGAGTCCGGCATCCCGGAAGAGAACCACATCGTGGTGTCTGGAATCGGATGCACCGGCCGGGTGGCCGGTTATATGGATCTCGACTCGTACCACACCACCCACGGACGCCCCATCCCCTTCGCCACCGGCCTGAAGCTGGCCAACCCCGATCTGATGGTCACCGTTTTCAGCGGCGATGGAGATCTGTCGGCCATCGGAGGCAACCACTTGATCCATGCCGCCCGACGGAACGTCGACATTAAAGTCGTGTGTGTGAACAACTTCAACTATGGGATGACCGGCGGACAATTTGGACCTACTACACCGTGCGGCGCGCGCAGTACGACCAGCCCATATGGAAACGCAGAACAGCCCTTCAATCTGCCATATTTGCTGGCCGCAGCGGGAGCCAGTTTCGTCTCCCGCTGGACGACCATTCACGTCCGACAGATCCAGGAGGACATCCTGTACACCTTCAACAAACCGGGCTTCACCTTCATCGAGGTCCTTGCTCCTTGCCCCATAGGCTTCGGGAAATCAAACAACATCCCCGAGGGCGTGGACGAGATGAAGCTGTACCGCGAGCGATGCGTCGTCGATCCTGACGTCGCTATTGCCGACTTGGAGATCGACCTTCGCGAGGACCGTCCCATCTACGTGGGACGCATGGTCGATCGCGATCTCACGCCCTACCGTCCCGTGCGCCTGGAGGGCTCCCCATGAGAAAGGAAATCAAGATCTCAGGCTTCGGCGGCCAGGGAGTCGTGCTCGCAGGCTACATCCTGGGAAAGTGCATGTCTCTCCACGAAGGCCTCGAGGCGGTTATGACGCAGGCCTACGGACCGGAGGCCCGCGGGGGAGCCTCGAGCTCCAACATCGTGGTCGCCGATGATCCGATTGACTTCCCCTTCGTCCAACAGGCCGACATCCTGGTGGCTCTCTCACAGGAGGCCTACACAAAATTCCGACCGCAAACCAAGCCGGATGCCCTCTGCCTCATCGACGAAGATCTGGTCACTCCATTTGATGACGATCAGCCGTTGAAGATCCCCGCCACCAAGCTGGCCGAAGATCTCGGACGTCGCATCGTCGCCAACGTTGTAATGCTGGGGTTCTTTACCGCTTCGACCGACCTGGTCCAGCGCGAATCCATGGAAGAAGCCATCAAGAGTTCGGTGAAGGAAAAAACCGTACCGCTGAATCTGAAAGCCTTCGAAACGGGTTACCAATACGCCAAACAACTGGAGCCTACGGCATGAGCGACTCGATACTCGTCATCGGCGGCGGCATCGCCGGCATCCAGGCCTCTCTCGATCTGGCGGATGCCGGCGCCCGCGTGATCCTGGTCGAAAAAGAAGCCACCATCGGGGGCAAGATGGCGGTTCTGGACAAGAACTTCCCCACCCTGGACTGCTCCATCTGCATAGAAGCCCCCAAGATGTCAGAAGTCGACCTGCATCCAAACATCGAGATCCTGGCGCTCTCCGAGGTCGTTTGCCTGGAGGGCGAACCCGGCGATTTCAAGGCTCAGATCCGCCAGAAAACGCGCTTCGTGACCGATGAGTGCACCCGCTGCGATGATTGCGTAGCGGTCTGCCCGGTCGTGCTCCCCAATGAATACGACTCGGGTATGGCGGCTCGCAAGGCCGTCTACACGCCCATTCCGCAAGCCATCCCGGGGCCGTATTTGATCGACATTGAGCACTGCCTCAACGATCCTCCCAACTATCTGCCTTGCGATCACTGCAGCACGGCCTGCCTGCCGAGCTGCATCGACTTCCTGATGCCGCGCGAGGGGATGCTGACCCGCGAGGTCGGCTCGGTGGTGGTAGCCATCGGCTACGACATGCTGGATCCGCACGAGATGCGCGAGTTCGGGTTCGGATCACACCCCGATATCCTTACCGCCCTGGAGTTTGAACGCCTGGTCAATTCGGCCGGCCCCACCGGCGGCGAGATCATCCGCCCCTCGGATGGCAAGCACCCGGAAAGCATCCTCTTCGTGCTGTGCGTCGGCTCCCGCGATCAGCGCTTCTTTAAATATTGCTCGCGCTTCTGCTGCATGTACTCCATCAAGCACGCCTACCAGGCCATCGATCACGGGGTCGATGATGTCACTGTGCTCTATATGGACATCAGAGCCTACGGCAAGGGCTTCGACGGTTTCTGGGAGCGGACCGTAGATAATGGCGCCAAGTTTGTGCGCGGTCGTCCCTCAAGGATCAGCCATAATGGAAATGGCCGCATCCATGTGACGTACGAGGCCACAGAGCAGGCGAAGCGCGTCACGGACGAATACGACATGGTCGTGCTCGCCAACGCCGTGACGCCGCCCGAAAGCATGACACGCCTGGCCGCAAGCCTGGGGATCGAAACGGACGAAGATGGCTTCCTGCTGGCTACAGAGTCGCTGGGAGCGTTGGTCACTACGACCCGGCCTGGCATTTACGCGGCCGGCTGCGCTACGGGGCCAAAGGACATCCCCGACAGCGTGGCGGAGGGCAGCGGCGCGGCCGCCTTAGCGCTCAGCCACCTCACCGACCGCTACAAGCCGATCGTGCACGACGTCGAACCGATAGAGGGCATCGAGGAGCCACGCGTAGGGGTTTTTGTCTGCCACTGCGGCAGTAATATCGCGGGCGTGGTGGACGTCGAGCAGGTGGTGGAATATGCGAAGACGCTTCCGGACGTGGTGTTCGCCTCGCATCAGATGTTCTCCTGTGCCGGAAATACACAGCAGGAGATCGAGGACACCATTCGGCAGGAGAAGATCACCCGCGTGGTGGTCGCGGCCTGCTCTCCTAAGACCCATGAAAAGATCTTCCGCGGGGTCATGATACGTGCCGGCCTTAATCCGTACCTGCTCGAGATGTCCAACATCCGCAACATGGACTCCTGGGTGCACAAATACGACAAAGAAGGTGCCACCATGAAGGCCATGGACATGGTCTGGATGAGCGTGGAGAAGGCGCGGCTGCTGGAGCCGCTGGAACCCTCCGAGCTTCCGCTCACGCAAGCGGCGCTGGTCGTTGGCGGCGGGATCGCCGGTATGACCGCCGCAGCCGCCGTCGCTCGCCAGGGGATTAAGACTCATCTAGTTGAGAAGAGCGACAAGCTTGGCGGTCTTCTAAACGAACTGCACGATATTTCCCC
>JBGMQN010000092.1:0-4395 GCA_048054495.1 Anaerolineales bacterium | reverse complement strand
GCGGAAGAACTTTATGAAGAAGCGATGGCAGCCGGCGTGCAGTTCTTCCGCTATGACTCAGATCACACGCCGGAGGAAGTCATTCGAGCCGAAGGCGACTACGTAGAGTTCTATGACCATCTGATCGGACGCAACATCAGAATCCCATCCGACCTGATCGTGCTGGTGCTCGGGTTGCGCCCGGTAGATACAACGGTCGCTGAGCAGCTGAAGCTAGCAAAGAGCGAGGACGGCTTCCTTATGGAGCTGCATCCCAAGCTCGGGCCGGCCGAAACTGCAGTCCAGGGCATCTACCTGGCTGGCGCCTCCCAAGGAGCAAAGGATGTACGCGAGTCAATGGCGCAAGCCATGGCGAGCGCCGCCAAGACCGGCGCGCTGCTCTCGCACGAATTCATTGAGAAGGAGCCGCTCACGGCTCAGCTGAACCTGGAACTGTGCATCGCCTGCATGCGCTGCGTGAAGGTCTGTCCCTATGGCGCGATCGAACAGATCGGCCCGGTCAAAGAGGGCACCATCGTGATCCACGAGGCGGCCTGCATGAGCTGCGGCACCTGCACCGCCGAGTGCAACTTCGAAGCGATCGACATGCCTTACTTCACCAAGGAACAGATCCTGGTGCAGATCGATGCCGCCCTGGCCAAGAAACCTGAAGAGAAGGTCATGGTGTTTGCCTGCAACTGGTGTTCCTACGCCGGAGCGGATCTGGCCGGCATCGAAAAGCGCCAATACCCCGCCTCAGCCCGCCTCATCCGTACCATGTGCTCGGCCCGACTGGAGGAGGACTTCATCGCTCGCTCGTTCGAGCTGGGCGCCGGAGCGGTGTTGGTGACCGGCTGTCGGCTCACCGAGACCGGATCCGACTGCCACTACAACTACGCCAATGAGCAGACCTGGAAGCGCTTCAAACACTGGAAACGCAAGTACGAACGCAAAGGGGTCAACCCAGACCGGTTCCAATTGGAATGGATCTCGGCCGCCGAAGGTAAGGAATTTGCGGCCAAGATCAAGGAGATGGACGATATCGTCCAGGATTACATTCGGCAAATCGAACTAGAGGTACCGGTAGAGGCGGAGCCCGTATGAGCGACAAAGTGATCGATGAGGCTGAGGTTCCCGCAAACGAGATCGAGCTTCTAGAACCCGCTTCCGAACCCGAGGCGGTGGTGCTCGATGACGAGCTCTGGGAACAGCTCATTGAGCTCACCGGCGGCGCGGCCGCGCCGTGCTTCCAATGCGGCGTGTGTACGGCAATCTGCCCTTGGGGAACCGTGAGGCAGGAGCCCATCAGCGTGCGCAAGTTGATGCGGCGGGCGCAGTTGGGGCTCTTCAGCGAGAACGAAGGCCTATGGCTGTGCACCGCCTGCGCCCAGTGCGAGCCCTACTGCCCGCGGGGCGTACCGATTGTGGAGGTGTTCCGCGCCCTTCGATATCTGGCCTGGGAGCGACGCCAGGCTCTCGAAGGCCTACCGTCGGTGCTTTGGTCGGTGTACTGGAACAACAATCCCTGGTTCCAGCCCCCCTCCCAGCGCACCGCATGGGTCGAAAATGGGCAGCTCCCCGACTTTGACCCGACCCAGCACGAGATCCTGCTCTACGTGGGGTGCACCTCCTCCTACGACCGGCGTGCACAAAACGTGGCGCGATCGGTCGTCAAGCTGCTGAATGCGGCCGGCGTCAAGTACGGCGTGCTGGGAGAGGGTGAGCCCTGCTGTGGTGAAGCGGTGTTGAGCGTGGGTCACGGCCCGTACTTCGAGGAGGTCGCCGCCAAGGCCACCGCCATCTTCCAGGAGCACGGGGTAAAGAAGATCGTAACGATCTCCCCGCACTGCTTCGACGTCTTCCGCAATCACTACGGTGGGCTCAAGGATACGGTCGAGGTTTACCACTACACGCAGCTGCTGGCCGAGCTGGTTGAAAGCGGGCAGCTCGAGTTTGGCGTCAGCCCCGGGCTCAAGGCCACCTTCCAAGACCCGTGCTTTCTCGGCCGCGGCAACAACGAGTATGAAGCTCCGCGCAAGGTATTGGCTGCCATACCTTCGATCGAATTGGTCGAAATGGAGCACACCGGCATCGATAGCCTGTGTTGCGGCGGTGGCGGCGGCCGGATGTGGATGGAGACCGAGGCCAGTGAGCGATTTTCCGACCTGCGCGTTCAGGAGGCGATCGACGTCGGAGCGGAGGTGGTCGTGACCGCCTGTCCTTCCTGCATTGCCTGCCTGGAGGACAGCGTAAAGGCAAGTGGTCACAAGGAGCTGCTTGTGCTGGATGTTGCGGAGCTAGCGATACTCAGTCAGAAAAGCGTTCCTGCGGAGATGGGCGATGACTGAAAAGGTGGGATCTCTGTACGGACTAGATGAAGAGAGCAAGGCCATCTGGGTCTTTTTGGGTCAAATCGGGGGAAATCTCGAACCGGTCAGCTTAGAGCTGCTGACCCACGGCCGCCAGCTCGCCGATCAGGCTGGCTGGACTCTGGTCGGGCTATTACTGGGGCATGCGGTCGGACACCTAACCGAACAGGCCATCGCCCACGGGGCGGACGAGGTCTGGCTGGCCGATCACCCACTTCTGAAAGAATACACCGTCGATGCCTATGGCAGGGTCGTTTTTAGCGCCATCATGGAGGGCAAGCCCAGCGCGTTCCTGGCCGGCGCCACACCGAATGGCCGCGATTTGCTAGGAAGGTTGGCGGTTCGCTTGCGAGCCGGCCTCACCGCCGACTGTACCGATCTGAAACTGGTCACCGACACCGGGGTCCTGATCAGCGAAGTCACCGGTTTCGGCGGCGGAGTGCTGGCTCTGATCGAAGCCCCCACCCACCGGCCTCAGATGGCGACTGTGCGCCCGGGCGTCTTCCCGCTCGGTGAAGCGGATGCCTCACGCAAGGGCCGCATCATCGACTTCCAAGCCCTGCTGTCGGAAGACATGCTGAAGACCGAAGTGGTTGAGACCGTAGTCGGCGCCGGCGTGGATCTGACGCAAGCCGAAATGCTGGTCATCGGCGGCCGAGGGATCGAGGGAAATTTCGATATGCTGCGCGAGCTGGCCGATGCACTCGGTGGAGACATCGGCGCTACCCGCCCACCGGTCGATGACGGATTCATCAAGCGTGAGCGCCAGATCGGTCAGACCGGCGTGGTCTGCCGACCGAAGGTAGCGATCGTCTGCGGCGTAAGCGGCGCCTTTCACTTTGTGGTCGGCATCCAAGACGCCGAGACCGTGATCGCGATCAATACCGATCCGGAAGCGCCGATGTTCGAATTCGCCGATTACTGCATCGTGGGAGACGCAGCCCAGATCGTTCCAGCCCTGACCCGTGCATTGACGCTGGAGAAGGTGCCCGGTGCCTGACCTCAAGATCGCTGTTTGCATGAAGGTGGTTCCGAAGCCTGAAGAGGTTGGCGTCGATAAGGAAACCATGCGCCTCGATCGGGAAAACGCCCGCTCAGAGATGAACCCGACCGACATGAACGCGCTGGAGATGGCCCTGGACTTCAAGGACCGCTACGGGGGCTCGATCGACATCGTCTCCATGGGCCCCCCGTTCTTTTCACACTTCCTTCCAGTCGGTCTGGCGATGGGGGCGAACCATATCTATCTGTTGAGCGACCGCGGTTTTGGCGGCGCAGACACGCTTGCCACGACATACACCCTGGCCCAGGGCATCCGCAAGATCGGCGATGTGGATCTGATCTTCTGCGGAGAGGAGTCTTCTGACGGGGCGACCGGACAGGTCCCCCCCGGCATAGCCGAGTGGTTGGATATCAATCAGATCACGATGGTGAACCAGCTGGACTTTGATAAGGAGCGGGAGATGGTCCGCGGTCAGCGCGAGATTCCCGGCGGGCACCAGATCGTGGACACCCCCCTTCCGGTGGTGATCTCGGTGGCTACCGCCTCCAACGAGCCACGCTTCATGGACTACCGTCTCAAGCCGTGGGCATTTGAAGACGAACGCATCACGGTCTGGACGGCGGAGGACCTGGAAGTTGATCCGGGCTACATCGGCGAGCCAGGCTCGCCAACGATCGTATCGGGGCTTGAGCAGGCGCCATCACGCGAACGACGAATGGAATTCATCGATGGCACACCGGACGAGATCGCTTTGCGACTCGCCGGGATCCTCGAGGATCGTATGTAAGACTGCTGGAGAAAGCCAGCAGGAAACCAGGTGCGGGGAAAGAAGGCAACATGGAGATTCCGGGATATGAGCTAGTCGCCCTACGGAGGGTGGCACACGCCTCAGATGAGCTCGTCGATGCAATATGTACCTGCGACGATATCAGGATCCCGGGCTGCAACTTCGAGATCGAATACTCCGAACTGCAGGCCGCCCTCAGTGCACTGCCTCGCTACTATGAGCGCGGCAAATACATCTGGAAGGAAATCGAAGAGGAC
>JBGMQN010000016.1:9217-12880 GCA_048054495.1 Anaerolineales bacterium | reverse complement strand
ATGATGGGCTCATAGAAGCCCCGGGAGAATTGGCGCTCTATCCGGCGCGAGCGGGCGAGACTGGCGTTTGGTCGGTTCAGATTACCGCGCCCGATCAGGCAGGCGACCAGCTCGCAAGCTGGCAAGCTCAAACACCCGATGGCATCTTATTTGGTGATCCAGTCTTCGTGCTAATCGAAGTGGGATCGTAGCCTCCCCGACTGCACGGACCCCAAGCATCCAAGCCCAACCCCTATCCCAGGCGAATCAGGAGTGAAAAAAGAGGCGGCCTCGAACTGCCCTTGAGACAGGCCCTTAGGTTGAATACCCGGGAGCTAGGTTCCCACTTCCCAAGACGAAAGGTACTTGGATTGCTCCTCAGTGAGTGTGTCGATCTGGATTCCCATTGTTTCGAGCTTTAGGCGGGCGATCTCTCGATCGATCGCTTCTGGGATTGTGTAGACTTGATTTTCCAGCTCTTCCTGGTGCTGCATCAAGTATTCCAGCGAGAGCGCCTGGTTGGCAAATGAGAGGTCCATTACGCTTGCGGGATGCCCCTCCGCAGCGGCGAGATTGATCAGCCGCCCCTCTGCGAGCAAGTTGAGCTTGCGACCATCCTCAAGAATGTACTGATCCACGTACTCGCGCATTTTTCGGCGTTCGGTCGCCATCTCTTCCAAGGCCTCGATATTGATCTCTACATTGAAATGGCCGGAGTTGGCGATGATGGCTCCATTCTTCATGACCTCGAGATGCGGCCGGTCAATGACGTTCACATCGCCCGTAACCGTGCATAGGATGTCTGCCTGCGCAGCCGCCTCCTGCATGGGCATAACACGAAAACCATCCATAAGCGCTTCCAGTGCTGGCAATGGATCCACTTCCGTCACGATGACGTTCGCGCCGTGTCCTTTTGCCCGCATGGCGAGGCCGCGCCCGCACCAACCATACCCGGCCACGACAAAGGTCTTTCCCGCGAGCAAGACATTGGTGGCGCGCACGATGCCGTCGATGGTGGATTGGCCGGTCCCGTAGCGATTGTCGAAAAAGTGCTTGGTCATGGCGTCGTTGACAGCGATGATGGGGTAGGCGAGCTTCCCGTCATTGGCCATGGCGCGCAAGCGGATGACACCTGTGGTGGTCTCCTCCGTGCCCCCCATCAACTCTCCGAGCTGCTCCGGGCGATCCGTGTGGAGAGAGCTGACAAGATCCGCTCCATCATCCATGGTTGCTTTCGGTTTGTGGTCGAGCGCAGAGTAGATATGCTGATAGTACGTCTCTCGATCCTCGCCCTTGATCCCGAACACCGGGATCTCATCGTGCATTACCAAGGAGGCCGCTACGTCATCTTGCGTGGATAGGGGATTCGAGGCGCAAAGCACGGCCTCGGCTCCGCCGGCCTGCAGAGTACGCATCAGGTTGGCCGTCTCCGCGGTAATATGAAGGCAGGCGGACACTCGCAGTCCTTCCAGCGGGCGCTCACTCGTGAACCGCTCGCGGACATGTGCCAACACGAGCATCTCCTGATCTGACCAGGCGATCCGGCGCCGTCCGCCCTCGGCTAATTCCAGGTCTTTCACATCGTAATTTGAGCTCATTCGATCCCTTTCCTGCTCGCGCTATGCCAGCACGGCAATCCCCTCGTAAAAGACACAATAAGGCATGAAGCCTAAGTTTCCATATATATCGATGCCAGGTTGATCGGGCAAATCTACGTAGAGCACGATGGTTTCAATTCCAGGATCGGCCAGGGCATACGCGCCCCGCGATCGATCCGATGCCAGGATCGAACGATTTGATTTGTCTTCTATGGCAGGAGCCGTTCAAGATCGCACTTCGAATCGAACTCAGTTCGGAAGCGGGCAACAAACTCATCCAGCTCAAAGCGATGACTCTGCGGACCCAGGTGCTCAAGCGAGTATGTAGCGGTGAGCGCGCCCATCATGCAGCAACAATCGAGAGGTAGATCGTGCATGTAGCCCTTCAAGAATCCCGCGCGGTATGAGTCTCCCACGCCGGTGGGTTCAGCGACCTCACGCGGGGGGACGGCGGGAATCCGCTGCCGGCCCTCCGGAGTGTAGAGATCGGATCCCTCTTCGCCTCGCGTGATTACGGTGAACTTGGTCAATCCCGTGATGTCTTCGATAGAAAAGGAGGTTTTGTCTTCGATTAGTGCCAATTCATAGTCGTTGGCAAACAAAGCCTCGCATCCGCGGATTCCTGCCTCAAGGTCCGCAGCGTCCAGGCGCAAGATCTGCTGACTGGGATCGTACAAGTAACGGATTCCAAGTTCCATACAGTCGGCAACATAGGCGGTCATCGCCCCCGGATCGTTCGGTGAGATCAGCACTAAATCGGGCCGTGAATCCAGATCTGCAAAACTCAATTCGGTCGCGTGGGCCATCGCACCGGTGTAGAAGCTGGCAATTTGAGCATTGGTCTCGTCGGTGGTGACGAAGAACGAGGCGGTCAACAGCCCAGGGATGACCTTCACATCATCTGTCACCACTCCGACCGATTCGAGCGCCTGTCGATACTGCTCGAAGTCTTCACCAACGGTAGCCATCACTCGAGGTCGCTCTCCGAGCAATGCCATGGAGTAAGCGATGTTGGCTGCGATGCCACCCGGCCTTCTTTCCAGTGAGTCCACCAGGAACGACAAGCTAAGCGAGTCCAGATGATCGGGCAGGATGTGTTCCCGGAATTTGCCTGGGAAATGCATCAGGTAGTCGAAGGCAATGGAACCCGTCAGAACGACTTCTTTGGTATCCACTTCGTGTCCACAATACACAAAAAGGCGCTCTCGACGGAGAGCGCTCCGTGAGGCGCGGGAGGAGTCTAGCACGCGGATCAGAGGGGTGCAAGGAATATTGCTTCGTGAAGTGAGGCGCGTTGACAGCGGGTTATCCGTCACTTATGATTCCCGGCCATGCACAGAGCCGCTCTGGGAGTACTGGCTGGCCTGCTCCTCGCCGCTTTGGCCTGTAGTCTCCCATTAGGCGCCGCGTCTACCCCAACGCCGGTGCCGACCCTCACTCCCTCTCCAGTTCCCAGCTCTACGCCATCGCCGACTCCAGCCCCTGCCTTGCGGAACGAAGCGGCGCGATCGGCGCTCGCCAACGGCGACTGGGATCTGGCCGGGCGAGAGTTCGAACGCGTCATCGCAGAGAGCGACGATCCGATTGTCATCGGGGAGGCGCTCTTTGGCCGGGGCGAAGCGCTGCTCCGGGACGAGCAGTTGGCGGAGGCCGAGCGGGCCTTTTCGGAATTCCTATCCTCCTATCCAGACCACCCGCGCCTCCCTGCTGCACTTATCCTGCGCGCCCAGACCAACAGCTTGCTGGGGAATAACGAGGCTGCCGCCGCCGACTATGAGTCCTACATGGCGGAGCGATCCGGCGTGATCGACCTATATGTTAATGAGTGGTTGGGGGATGCGCTGCGACGGGCCTCTCGTCCGCTCGAAGCGGTTCCCAACTACGAGGCCGCCCTGCTGTCAGCTGGGCAGGCCAACATACTGGGGCTGAGAATCAAGATTGGAAGGGCCTATTTGGAGGCGGGTGACTACGCACAGGCGCTGGAACAGTTCGACCAGGTCTATGCTCAGAGCAGTGACGCAGCCACGCGCGCCGCCATGAATCTGCTCGCAGGGGAGGCCCTAGAAGCGCAGGGGGACTTGGACGG
>JBGMQN010000016.1:0-9117 GCA_048054495.1 Anaerolineales bacterium | reverse complement strand
CCCCTCGGATCCCATTTGGCCGGAAGCGATGATGACCAGGGCCAGGACGGAGTGGGCCTGGCTGGATCGCTATACATCGGCGGTCGAGACGTACCTGGAACTCGCAGAGGGCCACCCGCAATCAGTAGAGGCGGCGGAGGCCTTGTTTGCTGCGGGCCGCACCGCCGAAAGGAGCAACGATCTGGCCCGTGCCGCAGACATCTGGCTGAGATTGGCCGAGGAATACGCAGGAAACCCATTGGCGCCGGATGGCGCGTTTGAGGCCGGCATCGTTCGGTATCGGCTTGGCGACAACGCGGGCGCAGAGCTCGCATTCAGGCGATCGCTTGATCTGGCCGCGACCACCGCGCAAATTGCACGGGCAAACCTCTGGATCGGAAAGACTTTCCTGGCCCGTGAGGATTTCGAAGGAGCTCAGGCCGCGTGGGAAGCGGCAAGAAACGCGGATCCATCCGGGTACTACTCATTGCGGGCGGAGCATCTGCTCGACGGTGCGCCTGCCTTTGAGGATTCGGGAGTGTTTAGCTTCTCGACAGATCTTGAGGCTGAACGGCGGCTCGCCGAAGAATGGATGAGAGCTACCTTCGCCATTGTCGGGGAGGATCCGCTCTACGAACTGGGGCCAGTTCTCGCCTCAGATCCAAGGCTCGTGCGGGGCCTTGAGCTCTGGAACCTGGGGATGCTGGAGGAAGCGCGCGCGGAGTTGAGCGCGCTGAGGAGTTCCCTCTCGGACGATCCGGAAGGCACTTACCGACTGATGCACACCCTCCTGGAGCTCGGCTTGTACCGGGAAGCCATTATCGCTTCGCGTCAAATCCTCCATTACGCGGGGATGGACGACGCGGCCACTCTTCAAGCACCCGTATATTTCAATCGCATCCGATTCGGTCCCTATTTCGGTGACATAATCCTCCCCGAAGCGGCTCGTTATGGTCTGGATGGGTTATTCTTGCTCTCCGTCGTGCGGCAGGAAAGCCTCTTCGAGGGGTTCGCAACTTCGGTTGCTGCGGCGCGGGGCCTGATGCAGGTTATTCCAGGTACGGGCGAATCGATTGCCGGTCAACTCGGTTGGCCTCCAGACTACGAGTCACGGGATCTCTATCGCCCCATCGTGAGCGTGCGCTTCGGAACCCACTACCTCAGTGCGCAGCGGGACCGTTTCGAGGGTGACCTTTTCGCGGCGCTCGCTGCGTATAACGGGGGACCGGGAAATTCGATTGCCTGGAAGGAGCTGGCGCCGGACGACCTTGATTTGTTTCTGGAGGTCATTCGCTTCGCGGAAACGCATCGCTACATTCAAGTGATCTACGAAGTGTTCGAGATTTACAAAGGTCTCTACGCGGGCGGGTGAACGGCCCGCTCCTGATTCAATGGCCTGATCCGGAGGGTTCGACAGATCCGCCGGTTTCGCCGTGGAGCAGGCTCCCTGGCGCGTGCGCCCACGCCGTGAATTCCCCTATAAAATGGTTGCGAAGCAAGCTAATTAATGGTAATCTGTCAGGTCGTCCATAGCACCCCTTTCCCTAAACTCGCGCCTCAAGGGATCTGGGTCCAAGAATGACCCTAGCAGGGTAAGGTCATCGCCTTTTTTCAGCATCTCCAAACTTGATACTATTTTCGTAGGAAGGGAACGGTATGCCTATCAAGGGCCGTAAGTTCTATTCGCGTATCCCCTATCACTATTCATTGCCGAATCTCATTGAGGTCCAGCTGGACTCCTTCAAGTGGCTCACGGAGGAAGGCCTGGCGGATCTTTTTGACGAGGTCTCGCCCATCGAATCCTACAATGGCACGATGAAGCTTTACCTGCCCGGCAAGACGCCGGAGGCCAAGCAATTCGGGCTCGAATACTGGTTTGAGGATCCCAAGCACGATATTGAAGAATGCATCGAGCGCGATCTAACCTACGCTGCTCCGCTTTACGTGTCGGTATTGCTGGCAGGGCCGGAGGTGCCGGAGCCTATCAAGCAGGACATTTTCATGGGCGACTTCCCGATCATGACCGATAAGGGAACCTTCATTATCAATGGGACCGAAAGGGTTGTGGTATCTCAACTCATACGTTCGCCCGGCGTCTACTTTGAGGCGCCAGCGGATCGGGCCACTGGAAGGCGCCTAGCGGCTGCCAAGTTGATCCCCGACCGAGGGGCTTGGATGGAGTTTGAGACACGTAAGAGCGACTACCTGACTCTGAAGTTCAACCGAAAACGCACCATCCCTGTAACGATCCTATTGCGTGCGTTGGCTGCAATTGATGATGGCCTGGATAAGCCGGCGCTAACGGAAGGATCGGATGAAGAGCTCCTGAGATTGTTTGCAAAAGCCGATGTCAATCCCGATCATCCCTACATCCAAACCACCATTCGCCAGGAACCGGATTGGGATCTTCAGAATGGACGAACACTGGCGGAGGAGTCGCTGGTCGAGTTCTATCGCCGGATGCGGCCGGGAGATCCCCCAACATTAGATAACGCGCGCGAGTACTTGACGGACCAGCTCATTGAACCGCGCCGGTATGATCTAGAACGAGTGGGTCGCTACAAACTAAATGGAAAACTCGGACTCGAGCGGAAGGTTCCTGAAGACCACCGTCAAATAACCACCTGGGATATTGTGCGCATCATTGAGCGCATGATCAACATCAATAATGGAGTGATTGAGCCCGACGATATCGATCATCTCGGAAACCGGCGCGTGAAGACGGTCGGCGAACTGATCCAGGGCAAGTTGAGGGTTGGGCTACGCCGCATGGAGAGAGTCATCCTGGAACGCATGTCGATCCGCGATCAAGAACAGATCTCTCCAGTTTCATTGATCAATATCCGGCCTGTGGTGGCTGCCATTCGCGAGTTCTTCGGTTCGAGCCAACTATCGCAATTCATGGATCAGACGAACCCGCTGGCCGAGCTGCGCCACAAGCGGACCCTTTCGGCGCTGGGTCCGGGCGGATTGCGGCGTGAGCGAGCTGGCTTCGACGTCCGCGACGTCCACCACTCTCATTACGGCCGTATCTGCCCTATCGAGACCCCTGAGGGACCCAATATTGGCCTGATCGGACGCCTGGCGTGCTATGCACGTGTAAACCGGTTTGGATTCATCGAGACCCCGTACCGGAAAGTTGTGAAGGAGCTGGGCACCAAGGACAAGCGCCTGGAAGGTAAGCGCCTGCGCGGTGACCTTATGACCGTCGATGGTGACAAGGTAATCGCAAAGGATGGGGAGGAAATTACGGAGGCGCTGGCTGCGACGATAGGACGTCGGAAGGGCAAGGTCGACGTGGTGCCCTTCGTCTCCGGTCAAACCGTGTTCCTCTCCGCAGACGAGGAAGACAAGTACGTGATAGCGCAGGCAAATACGCCGCTGACCGATGAATCTGAGTTTGCCAATCCACGCGCCTCATGCCGCAACCACGGGGACTTCTTCTTTGCGGCCCCCGAAAGGATCGATTTCATGGACGTGGCGCCGCGCCAGATCGTCGGTGTTAGCGCCTCACTGATCCCGTTCCTGGAACACGACGACGCAAACCGGGCATTGATGGGCTCTAATATGCAGACCCAGGCCGTGCCCCTCATTCAGCCGGAAGTGCCTATCGTCTCGACCGGCATGGAGCGGCAAGCAGCTGTCGACTCAGGCCAGGTGATCGTGGCGCAGGAAGCCGGACAGGTTGAATCGGTCACCGGTAGTAGAGTGGTCATCCGCTCAAGGAAGGGCACTCGATCTTACGGGATGAAGAAATTCAATCGGTCAAACCAGAGCACCTCGATCGATCAACGGCCAACCGTAATCAAGGGCCAGCGAGTTCAAGCTGGGGATGTGATTGTTGACTCGACTTCCACGGAAAATGGAGAGTTGGCACTGGGTCAGAACGTACTGACGGCCTTCCTCTCATGGGAGGGAGGAGACTTCGAGGATGCGATCCTCATTTCCGAAAGGCTGGTTCAGGAGGACCGCTACACCTCGGTCCACATCGAAAAACATGAGGTCGAGGCCCGAGACACCAAGTTGGGACCAGAGGAAATCACCTACGATATTCCGAATGTTGGGGATGAGGCGCTGCGCGATCTGAATGAGGATGGCATCATCCGCATTGGGGCGGAGGTCGGTCCCAACGACATTCTGGTTGGAAAAATCACTCCGAAGGGCGAGAAGGAACTTACTCCCGAGGAGAAGCTGCTGAGAGCCATCTTCGGCGAGAAGGCACGCGAAGTGAAGGACACTTCGTTGCGCATGCCACACGGCGAGCGCGGCAAGGTGGTGGATGTAAATGTGTTCACACGCGAAGAACACCGTGACCTTCCACCCGGGGTGGAGAAGATGGTGCGTGTATCGGTGGCTCAAAAGCGAAAGGCTACCGAGGGGGACAAGATGGCCGGGCGCCACGGCAACAAGGGTGTCATCTCCAAAGTTGTGCCCGTTGAGGATATGCCCTTCTTGGAAGATGGAACTCCAATTGATCTGATCCTCAATCCGCTCGGAGTGCCGGGACGTATGAACATCGGTCAAATCCTTGAGACGCATCTAGGGTGGGCCGCCGACCGTTTGGGCTTCCGAGCAATCACGCCTGTATTTGATGGCGCGGATGAGGAAGAGATCGAAGCCGAACTCGCAAGAGCATGGATGATCGATCGTGCCTGGAATGAAGTCGCTGAATGGGCCTGGAATTGGGTCAAGGAGCAGGGCTACTACGACGAAGAGGCGTTCGAGGATGACGAGGAAGTGCGGCGGCTATATCTCGAATCGTGGATGGAAAATAAAGGCTACGATATCGAGCTCATCGCCACCGATCGTACCTATGCACGTCGGGCAGCCCTGACAGAATGGTTGAGGGAGAAGGGCTTCAATCCTGAGCAAATTCTAGTCTTCGAGGATTCGGATGTGCCGGTGGAGGATAGAGAGCCCTATGATGATGCGGCTATCGAGGCCTGCATGCGGTTGTGGATCGAGTCCATGGGTCGCAAGGTTCGCAACAATAGTACGCCAGAGCAGGTGGTCAAGCAGGCGGGGAAGATCATGGTCGAGAAGGGTCATCCAGTGCCGACGCTCGGCAAGCAGGTCCTGTACGACGGGAAGACCGGCGAAGCCTATCATCAACCCGTGACGGTTGGGGTGGTGATGATGATGAAACTTCATCATCTGGTCGAAGATAAGGTGCATGCGCGATCCACCGGACCGTATTCACTTGTGACCCAGCAGCCACTCGGCGGCAAGGCGCAATTCGGCGGGCAGCGCTTCGGCGAGATGGAAGTGTGGGCGTTGGAGGCCTACGGTGCGGCACATACTCTCCAGGAGATGCTGACCGTTAAGTCGGACGATGTGCAGGGTCGTGTCAAGACCTATGAGGCGATCGTCAAAGGAGAGTCGGTTGAGGAACCGGGAATTCCGGCCTCGTTCCGTGTGCTCGTGAAGGAACTGCAGAGCCTTGGGCTGTCAGTCGAAGCGATTGACGATGGAGGAGAGGTCATCCGGTTTGGCAAGCAAGACGATCGTGCCAGGCCCCCGAGGTTGGGCATGGGGCTTCTCGATCTCGGTCCCAAACGCTAGTCCACACGGCGCGGAACTGTCGCATGAAGAAAGTGGCTGCCTGGCGAGGGCGGTCACTTTTCTTATTCACAGGGGAAAGCTCAAGTTCGGCGTGGATTGACATAAATTGAGCAACGATATCCCATAAAGCATTTGGCTATCGTGCTTGACGCCCTTTGGCCCCTTTGGTAAAATCCCACTCCGAGATCTCGGGCCGGTTTCGGCGCGGCCTGAATTGAATACTTGACCAGCCTCCTGGTGAGGAGGGACAAGCATCCCGGGGCGAATGCCCCGGTGATTTGTGTGGAGAGGTAAGTACTTGCCAACGACAAACCAGTTAGTGCGCAAGGGGCGCAGAGTTAAAAAATCCAAGACCAAAGCTCCGGCGCTACAATACACCTTCAACTCCATGAAGCAGCGGCGGGAGATGCAGCGCAAGGGCTCCCCGCAGAAGCGCGGAGTGTGCACGCAGGTGCGGACTCAGACGCCGAAGAAGCCAAACTCGGCTCTTCGGAAAGTCGCGCGAGTGCGGCTCACGAATGGTTTGGAAGTTACTGCTTACATCCCTGGCGAGGGGCATTCGCTGCAGGAGCACTCAGTGGTACTTGTACGCGGCGGCCGGGTGAAGGATCTGCCTGGTGTGCGCTATCACATCGTGCGCGGCACGATGGATACTACTGGGGTAGAAGGGCGCAGGCAAGGCCGCTCGAAATACGGCGGCAAACGCCCACGAGACTAATCGGATCGAAATATCCAGAGGCTCGGTCGCCGTGCGTGCGGCGACCGATGCTTGTCTGTGGAGCGCAGCGACAGGCGCAGCGACAGGCGCAGCGACAGGCGCAGCGACAGGCGCAGCGACAGGCGCAGCGACAGGCGCAATAGCAAGGTGGAGTAATCAAATGCGAAGGACCAGGCCAGAAAAGCGAAAGATCCCGGGCGACATTCGCTACAACAATGTGCTTGTCGCGGGTCTCATCAATCGGCTCATGAAAAAGGGGAAGAAGAGTACCGCCACGCGGGTCGTATATGAAGCGTTTGATTTGATGGCTGAGCGCGCCAATAAGGATCCGGTCGAGATGTTTGAGCAGGCCATCACCAAGATCTCTCCCCGACTGGAAGTCAAGCCTCGACGGGTCGGTGGGGCCACCTATCAGGTGCCTATCGAAGTCATGCCCGCGCGCCGCACCTCGCTGGCCATGCGCTGGCTGCTGGCCGCGGCGAGCAGCCGTCCAGGCAAGACCATGGCGGATAAGCTCGCCAATGAGCTTACGGACGCCGCCAATGGCACTGGAGCGGCAATCAAGAGAAAAGAGGACACACACAGAATGGCGGAGGCGAACAGGGCCTTCGCTCATTATCGTTGGTAGATTGAAATGCCTGAAATACCGTTGAATCGATACCGCAACATCGGCATTATCGCCCACATCGATGCGGGCAAAACCACCACTACCGAGCGGGTCCTGTTCTATACGGGCAAGACTCATCGGATCGGGTCGGTCGATGACGGCACGACGGTCACGGACTGGATGGATCAGGAGCGTGAGCGTGGCATCACAATTGTGTCCGCCGCGGTCACCGCGGAGTGGCGAAAGCATTTGATCAACATCATCGATACCCCGGGCCACATCGATTTCACGGCCGAGGTGCAGCGCTCTCTGCGTGTGCTGGATGGCGGTGTAGCGGTCTTCGACGCGGTCCAGGGCGTCGAGCCACAATCCGAGACCGTCTGGCGTCAAGCGGACCGGTACGGCGTTCCTCGGGTCTGTTTTGTGAACAAAATGGATCGCGTGGGCGCTTCCTACGATCGCACCATTGACATGATCCGCGAGCGACTTGGAGCCCACCCCGTGGCTATGCAGATCCCCATCGGAGAAGAGCGGGATTTCAGCGGCGTAATCGATCTCATCGAGGACGTCGCTTTTATTTGGGGCGATGAGTCTGGCGAAGCGCCTGAAAAAGTCGAAGTTCCTGCCGAGCTTCGCGAGCAGGCAGAAGCCAGGCGCGCCCTATTGGCGGAGCAGATCGCGGAAACCGACGACGAGCTCACGGAGAAGTTTCTGGATGGCGCGGAAATAACCACGAAAGAACTCCATGCTGCGCTCCGGCGTGCTGTAATTCACGGGAAAGTGACCCCCGTCTTCTGCGGTTCATCTCTGCGAAATAAGGGTGTACAGCCGCTGCTCAATGCGGTGGTGGACTATCTGCCCTCTCCGCTCGATATTCCGCCCGTGCGTGGACTGGATCCGGACGGGACCAAGGAGCTCATTCGGGAGGCGAAGCCGGATGCACCCATGAGTGCCCTGGCATTCAAGATCGTCACCGATCCATATGTCGGACGTCTGGCCTATCTGCGGGTCTACTCGGGAAAGATCACCAAAGGCTCGACGGTCTTCAATTCGACGAAGGGGCGAAAGGAGCGCATCGGCCGCCTCATTCGCATGTATGCGGATCATCGCGAAGATATCGACGAGGTCTCCGCGGGCGACATTGCCGCGGTACTCGGAATGAAGAGCACCTTTACCGGAGACACGCTGAGCGATCCCGCCAATCCCATCGTGCTCGAGAGCATCGTCTTCCCAGAACCCGTGATCTTTTCAGCGATTGAGCCCAAGACCAACGCCGATCAGGATCGAATGACGGAAGCGCTTCAGAAGTTAGGCGAGGAGGACCCGACATTTCGAGTCGGCACGGACGAAGACACCGGCCAGACCATGATATGGGGAATGGGTGAGCTGCATCTGGAGGTACTGATTGACCGGATGCGCCGCGAATTCAAAGTTCAAACCAATATCGGTCGTCCCCGAGTGGCCTATAAGGAGTCGATCCGTAAGGCCTTGCCGGAAGTTGAATACCGCTACGTGAAGCAGACGGGCGGTCACGGGCAATATGCTCATGTTGTCATGGCGTTGGAGCCAGGTGAGCCTGGCTCGGGGATCCAATTTGCGGATAAGGTCAGGGGCGGAAACATCCCGCAGGAATTCATCCGCGCAGTCGAGCAGGGCGTCAGGGAAGCGGCGGAGGCAGGAGTGCTTGCAGGATATCCAATGACGGACGTCAGCGTCACTCTGCTAGACGGGTCCACGCATGAAGTCGATTCGAGCAAGATGGCCTTTAAGATGGCCGGATCGTTGGCGTTCAGAGAAGGCGTCCAGCGGGCCAATCCGGTACTGCTGGAGCCCGTGATGAAAGTAGAAGTTGTCGTGGCCGATGAAGCCGTGGGGGATGTCACCGGCGATCTTGCCTCGCGCCGAGCCTCCATTGAGGCGCTCGAAAATCGAGGCGGCAACACGCAGATCGTGCGCGCCTCCGCACCGTTGTCAGAGATGTTTGGGTATGCGACGGACCTTCGCTCCATGACACAGGGCCGGGGCGTGTTCTCCATGGAATTCCACCACTATCAGCAGGTGGAGCAGCGGGTCACGGAATCTTTGCTGGCGGGTGCGTTTTAGCAGACTCGCCTTCAAAGGGTAAGATGCGCATAGCCAATATTTCCGTGGAGCTGTAAGAGAAGATCGGAATCATTGCAAAGGAGTATGCGGAGGAACAATGGGTAAGGAGAAATTCGAGCGCACGAAGCCGCACATGAATGTGGGCACG
>JBGMQN010000091.1:11530-12917 GCA_048054495.1 Anaerolineales bacterium | reverse complement strand
GTGATCACGCCGTAGCGCAGGAAGCGCCCGAAGCCGATCGGATTGCCGCTCTTCTCGGCCAGGCTGGCTACCACGACGCCAGCCGCCGCGCCCACCAGCGTGGCGTTTCCTCCCAGGTCGGCGCCCAACGCCAACGACCACCACAGCGGCATCACCGGCATGGCTTCCCCCAGGCTTTCCACCACCGGTATCATGGCGGTCGTGTAGGGGATGTTGTCCACGAACCCCGAAGCGACGGCTGAGAACCACAGCAGCATCATGGAGGTCATGGGCAGGCTGCCGCCTGTCAGGCGCAGCGCAGCTTGAGCCACCTGCTCGATGATACCTACCTGCACCACCGCTTCTACCGCGATGAACAGGCCGATGAAGAAGAATAGCGTGGTCCACTCGATCTCTCGAAGCACATGATGGGGGTCGGTACGTCCCCATAGCATCAGAATCGTCGCGCCCCCCAACGCAATGGTAGCCGGCTCGAGATTCAGGGCACCATGGAATAGAAAACCGAGCACCACACCGGCCATCACGATAAGCGATTTACGCAACAGGGGAGCGTCTGTGATCAATGCGGAAGCGTCAAACGCTTCGATGTCCAGATTGTCAGCCTCCTTTTTACGGAGATCTTCCTTGAAGAGAAACCAGGATAAACCGACGAAAGCTATGAGAATGATGATTGAAATCGGGGTCATGTTGGCGGCGAAAGTGACGAAATCGATATTGGCTGCGCTGCCGATGAGTATGTTGGGCGGATCGCCGACCAAAGTCGCCGCCCCACCGATGTTGGAAGCCAGGATCTCGGCGATGAGAAAGGGCAGCGGGCTGACCCCCAGGCTGGCGGCCAAGACCAATGTCACCGGCACAACCAAAATAACAACGGTTACGTTGTCCAGGAAAGCCGAAGTGATTGCCGTAACCACCACCAGAATGATCAGGATGCGAAACGGATCTCCCTTTCCCAACCGGACGCTCTGCACGGCGATCCACTGAAACAGGCCGGTCTCACGCAGCACATTGGCGATGATCATCATGCCCGCCAGCAAGAAAATGACATTCCAGTCAACTGCGTCAAAGGCCGTTTCTTGGCTCAGCACGCCCAGCAGGATCATCGCGATGCCGCCCAGCAGCGCTGAAACCGTGCGGTGCACCCGGTCGGAGACGATAAGGGCAAAGGTGATCAGGAAGATGCCGCCAGCAACCCAGATGGGATTCACTGCGATTGCCCCTGCTCGCTTGCTTCGCCGCCTCTCTTCAATCCGATCGCCAGCAGTTCCAACAGGTTGATATAGCCCACCACGTGATATTGCTCATCCACGACTGGCAAGCCTGATAAATTGTGCTCGTGCATGCGTTTGAAGGCCTCGCGCACCGTCTCACCGCGTTTCACCCACAC
>JBGMQN010000091.1:0-11430 GCA_048054495.1 Anaerolineales bacterium | reverse complement strand
TCGCCCCTGCGACAAGTTTCGAGAACCATCTCTCTGGCATCCTACCTGGCGGCCCTGCTCTCAGACCGCCTGGCCCCTGCGGTCCTGATGCTCACCTTGCTTGGCGTCCGCCTTGGGGGCGATTCTCACCCGCTTAATCCGCCGGGCGTCCATCTCCTGCACCAGAAACTGGTATCCCCCGTAATTGATCTTATCTCCTTGCTGAGGAATGTAGCCCAGAGATTCCAGGATGAAGCCTGACACAGTATCGTATGGGAGCTTCACCGGAAGATTGAGGTCCAGCGCCGCACCTAGCTCACTGATGGACAATGTGCCGGGCACGATGAGTACATCGCCTGGGTAACGCTCGAGTTCCGGCCCGGGATGAGGATACTCGTCCTCGATGCTCCCGACAATTTCCTCCATCAGATCCTCGAGGGTGACCAGCCCTGCGGTGCCTCCATACTCGTCCAGCACGATAGCCATATGTGAGCCGGCCCGTTGGAAGCGGCGAAGCATCTCGATCAGCCGCAGGCTGCCCGGAACCAACAGTGGATCTCGGGCCAGATCCCTGGCGCGTCGTTGGGGATCGTCATTCCGCAACAAGTCCTTGACGTGCACAATACCCACGATCTGATCAAGATTGTCCTCATATAGCGGATAGCGAGAGAATCCTCGCTGTCGGGCCAATTCAAAGATCTGAGTTAGATTGCTATTGGCAGGCACGGCTGTAATGCTGGTCCGCGGTAGCATGATTTCCTGTACACGCTTATCAGCAAATCGAAATATGCCTTGCACCAGGGTCTGTTCGGTCGGGTGAAAAGCGCCCGCGGCCACGCCCTCTCGCAACAAGGCCAGAACCTCCTCGTCGGTCACCCTGTCTTCAGATTCCTTCCATCTCGAGAACAATTTCAGAATCAGGCCGCTCGACTGGGTGAGGAACCACACAAGTGGATGCACCAGGCGAGAGAGCCTGGCAATAGGGGCGCTCAATCTGATAGCCAGGTCGATAGGCCGGCGCAGGGCCAGCTCTTTGGGCACTAACTCCCCCAGGACCAGCGAGAAATATGAGATCACCACTACGACGAGCAACAGAGCCCCCAACTCGGTGTAGGCCATTGGCCATGGCAAAGACAAGGCCGCTAGCCGATATTCCAGGAAGCGAACGACGCTGGCTCCGCCGATGGCCGAAGCCAGGGTCCCGATCAAGGTGATGCCGATTTGCACCGTGGAAAGAAAGCGGCCAGGGTCCCCCCGCAAAGCCAGCACCCGCCGTGCGCCGCTGTGGTCTGCAGCCGCCATTGCCTGTAGACGGCTCCTGCTGGACGAAACCACCGAGATTTCAGCGGCAGCGAAGAAGCCGTTGACCAATATGAGGATCAGGATCAGGGTGACTTCCAAGAGGACTTCTTCCATCATTGCAGACTCCATGCTCCAGCTGATTCGGGTTGCGCTTTTGTGAGCAGCAGTGGGCGCCACCAAAGCCGCGGCCGAGAATAAGACCACTCGGCGCTCGTGTTCTGGGTCTTGGCTATTTCTCGATACAGGGACTGCTTATGGCCCAGCCTATCGTCACAGGGATTCACCTAAATTCCCGTTCGCCCCGGCCAATAGAGGTGTGAAGAGTATCGTTGCACCAATAATCACATCCTGGTAGATCAAGACGGCCAGAACGGTTCTTCTGTGGGGGCTATCCACTTCAGTTCGTTCCTGGATGAGGCGGAACATCTCGTTTCAGATTTCAGCGCCATTCCGAGATCCGATATCAGATTACCCTGTGTTCTTCAGGCCGGCGGCGATTCCCACAGTGCTGAGCCGCAGCGCATCCACGACCACTTCCCGTTCCGCGCTGTCCTGGGCGAGGGCCCGCAGGCGGCGCAGCAGCCCTATCTGGATGAGGCTGAGAGGGTCCACGTAGGGATTGCGCAGGCGGATGGCCCGCTGTAGCACCGGCTCGTTGTCCAGCAGCGCCTGTTGTTCGGTCACCGCCAGCAGTGCCTGCCGTGTACGGGCGTGCTCGGCCGCAATCTGGCCAAAGATACGCTGTCCCAACGCGTGATCGGCCACCAGCTCCGCGTAGCGGGCCGCGATGGCCATGTCGGCTTTGGACAGAGCCATCTGGGCGTTGTCCACCACCGCCCGGAAGAACAGCCAGTCACGGTATAAGCTCTGCAACGTCTCCAGGCCATCCGGGGTCGCCTGCATGGTGTGGGCGAGGGCGCTGCCCAGGCCATACCAGCCGGGCAGGGTGTGCCGGCTCTGCATCCAGGCGAAAACCCAGGGAATGGCCCGCAGGTCATCTAAGCGCTCCGTTGCGGTGCGTCGCGCCGGCCGGGAGCCAATGGCCAGCTCGATGATCACGTCGATCGGTGTGGCCTGGTGAAAGTAATCCGGAAACCCCGGCGTCTCGTATACCAGATTTCGATAGGCGTCATAGGCGATGGCCGAGAGGCTCTCCATCACCTCTTCCCACTCGGGTTCGGTCTCGGCCGGTTGCGCCGCGCTGACCTGGAGCACTGCACCGATCACCTGATCCAGGTAGCGCCGGGCGATGGCTGGATGGGCAAAGTGGTCAAAGAGCACCTCTCCCTGCTCGGTCAAGCGGATGTGTCCGTCCATGCTGTCCGGCGGCAACCCCAGGATGGCGCGGTGGGTCGGCCCACCCCCGCGGCCAACGGCCCCACCCCGGCCGTGGAAGAAGGTCAGGCGTACGCCATGCGGGCGGGCGACGGCCGTCAGTGCCCGTTGCGCCCGGTAGAGCGCCCAGTTGGCCATCAGATACCCGCCATCTTTCGTGCTGTCGGAGTAGCCGAGCTGGATCAGCTGATGGTCCCCCCGCGCCCGCAGGTGGGTCCGGTAGGCCGGAGTGCCCAGCAAGGTCTCCAGCACCGCCGGCGCCAGCTCCAGGTCCGCGATGGTTTCAAAGAGTGGCGCAATGTCCAGCCCCCTTACCGCCGAAGTGCCGGCCAGCCAGAGGACTTCCAACACATCACTGGGTTGACGGGCCATGCTGATGAGATAACATCCCAGGGCCTGCGGGTCTTCATCGCAGACGCGCCGCAGCAACTGGAACAGGTCGAGGATCTCGACCGTCTGGCTTGTCCCTTCGCTACGCTCAAGGGCAGGACTGAGCGCCTCGGCGGAGGCTCCAGTCGAAGCACCGGAGAGGGTGGATGGGTCAACGGACGGGAAGGTCGCCGTTTCCAAAAGCTGGTTCAAAAGCGTGACTCTGTCGGCTTCCGGCAGCGCGTCGTAATTGGAGGCGATGCCGGCAGCAGACAGCAGTTCCGCCACAACCGCCTCGTGCTCGGCGCTGTGCTGACGGATATCCAGCGCCGCCGTGTGCAGGCCAAAGGTCTCCACCTGGCGCAGGAGCGGAGCCAGGCGCTCCTCGACCAAGACCGCGCTGCTTGTGTGCTGCAGGCTCTCAGCCACCCGGCTTAGATCCGCCAGGAGTTCCAGGCCACCGACATAGGCCAGTTGGGGCCACGGGTCATCAGGTCCTCCGGGCCCCGGAGGGCGTCCCGGGGGCGTGTGCTCGCCCAACCGGTGGGCGATGAAACTCAGTGCCTGGCGGTAGGGTTCGTCCAGGTTGCGTCCCTCCAGGGCCTGGGCCAGGTCCGGGTAGCGAGCACTTTGCCCGGCCACAAACTCCCGCAGCGCAGGCGTCAGGCGGGCGCCTCCCCCGGACAGGCTCAATTCGCCGATAAGCCAGAGCAAGGTCTGACCGTGGTGTTGTTGGGCCATCTCCCGGTGCAGGCGGAAGGTCTTAGCGGTCACTTCCGCTGTCACGTGTGGATTACCATCCCGGTCACCACCGATCCAGGAGCCGAAGCGCAGAAAAGCCGGCACCTGGAAAGGACAGCCGGGATAGGCCTGGGCCAGGGCCTGGTGAAGGGAGTGGTAGATCTCCGGCGCCACGTCGAACAGGGTCTCGGAGAAGTACCACAGGCCGTTGCGAACCTCGTCGAACAGCGTTGGCCGGCGCTCCCGCACCTCGTCCGTCAGCCACAGGAGGGTAATGTGGGCCCGCAGGTTGGCCAGGAGCCGATCCCGCTCCCAGGGCAGCAGGTCCTGGGTGTCCAACTGGTACAGGGCGGTGCTGATGGCCCGCAGCTTCTCCAGCACGGTGCGTCGCTTCGACTGGGTGGGATGGGCGGTGAAAACCATCTCGATGGACAGCCGATTCAACAGCTCCTGCATGCCTTCCGCCGGCATGCCCTGAGCCGACAGGGCGTAGACGGCCTCAGCGATGGAGTGCGTCAGGGGGCTGGCACCGGCCCCCTTCTCCCGTGTTCGCAGCACCCGCACCCGCTGGTGTTCCTCGGCAAGGTTGACCAGATGGAAGTAGGTGGTGAAGGCTTTCAGGATTGGCGAAGCCGTCTCTACTTCCAGCCCCTCGCAGAGCTCAGCCAGCGTTCCGAAGGCGGTCGTTGATGTGGTCGCACGCCATTCCTTGGCCAGGGTCCGTATGCGTTCCTCCAGGTCAAAGAGGGGCTTACCTTCCTGCTCCCGCAGGGTCTGCCCTAAGAGGTTGCCCAGGAGGTGGATGTCCCGGCCCAATGGATCGCTCACTCCGGTCCTGTTCATTCCTCACACCCCGACATTATTTCTCGCCCTCTTCCTCTTTTTGAAGCCCCAGCACCCTGCTGACGGGGACGACAAAGAGCAGGCCGGTGTGATGGCGGGTGAAGTCGCCGATCACGCGCTCGGTGGCCTCGATGACCTTGTCCAGGATCTGCTCGTCCTCGATGACGGTGAAGAGGGTTCGATGGTGCATCTCCTGGCTGGCAAGAAGATCGCTCAGAGAGGGCATCAAAGGAAGGTCATCTCGCACCACTCTCCGGATGTGCCCAACCCCGGTGCTCTCCAGTATGGTAATTCCAGGTGCCCCGGCTTCCTCCCAGGCATCCAGAATAGCTGGGTATTGCTCCAGGTTGTTCAGCACGAGGGTTAATTGATGTGTCATCGTGTTCTCTCCTTGCAAATTGCGGTAAGGAATAGGGCGTTTGTTCTCCACACCCCTCAAAAACTTTTATACCTCAACCGGTTCCGGCCTACCGGCATCCTTAGGGTAGAGCGCGCGCAACATAATGGGAGAAAGAAGCGTGGTCGCCACGACCATTAACACCACGCTGGCGAAGACCTGCTCCCCAATTAGACCGGCATCCAACGCCACCGAGGCTACTATCAGCCCCACCTCGCCCCGCGAGACCATGCCTACTCCGAGCCGCAGAGCCTCGCCCTTTGGGAAACCCCCTAGTCGAGCGCCGATCCCGCTCCCGAAGACCTTGGAGACAACCGCTACGACAATGATGAGCAGAGCGAAGGGCAGGCCGCCGAGGCCCAAAGCCCGGGCGTTGACTTCGAGGCCGATGCTCACGAAGAATATCGGGACGAGCCAGGAGTATGCCAGACTGTGCATACCCCCCTCGAGGTGCTTCCGTAGCGGTGTCCGGGCGAAGAGCAACCCAGCCAGAAACGCGCCGGTGATGGCCGCCACCCCTCCGATCGCTTCGGATGCCCAGGCGAATAGCAGAGTGACCACGATCGCCAGAGCCAGAACTCCCTCACTGATCGGTAACCGCTCTACCCAAGATACCAGTCGAGGAATCAGCAGCGACCCAAGCCAGGCGGCCAATCCCAGAAATCCAACCATTTTCACTGTCACCCATAGCAGGGAGGTGACGCCTCCGCCTCCGCCGCCAATCATGGCGATTAAGAGCGAGAGCAGCAGGATCACCAGCACGTCGTCCACGACGGCCGCGCCCAACAGAGCCACACCCACTCGGCTGCGCAACACCCCTAATTCCATCATGGTCTGAGCCGAGATACTTACGCTAGTAGCGGCCAGGACTAAGCCAATGGCGAGGCTCTGTTGCGGATCAAAACCAAACGGCAGCGCTGCAGCAAACCCCAGGCCCACCGGGGCCAGCACACCCAAGACTCCTGCCAGCACCACTGGCCGGCCAGCCTGCGTCATCGACCGCAAGTCCACCTCGAGCCCGGCGATAAACATCAGCAGCAGCACACCTATATGCGCCAAAAGACTTAGCGTCCCCCCCAGATTGGGGTCACCGAACAGCGGCCAATCCAACATGTTTAACACTGTGGGCCCCAAGACGAGCCCAGCCAATATCTCGCCCAGGACGGCCGGCTGACCAAGCCTGGTGCTCAGGTATCCAGCGCTTTTTGCAGCGGCAACCACAAGGGCCACGGCCAACAGGAATTGCAGAAATGGGTCCATGGGTACCTGAACCATTAGGCCTCTCCTTAGCGGCTAAACATATGTCGAACCGGATCAGCGACTTCGTGTTTCATCCACGTCGTCGCCGCAGCCACTTTTCAATCTCGACCGCCCAGAAAACAATCGTGCTCAGGGCCAGGCTGATCCCCAGTTCGAAGGCGGTTAGCGCCTGTGTATTGAAGATTTCCTGCAGCGGTCTCCAGAAAATCACCGCCAGCTGCAGCACGAAAGTCAACGCCACCGCTCCCAGCAGCGGCTTATTGGTGAGCAATCCGATCTTGAAGAGTGACTCACGGCCCGAACGAACCGCCAACACGTTGCCCATTTGAGAGAGGGTAAGCGTGGTGAACACCATCGTCTGCCATGCGGGCCGGCCCGTGATCCAAGCCCAATAGCCCAGGGCCAGGGACACCAGCCCCATGAGCAGCCCCACCCACAGGATGTAGCGGCCCATCCCGCGCGCGAAGATGCTCTGCCGCGGTGGATAAGGGGGCCGGTGCATAGTACCGCGTTCGGCGGGCTCGACCGCCAGCGCCAGTCCGGGAAGCCCATCCGTAACCAGGTTGATCCACAGGATTTGCAGCGCGGTCAGGGGGAGCGGCATCCCGAGCAGCGGCCCGAACAGCATCACGTAGATTTCGCCGGCGTTGCTGGTCAGCGTGTACTTGATGAATTTACGTACGTTGTCGTAGATCACGCGCCCCTGTTCTATGGCGCGCACGATGGTGGCGAAGTTGTCATCCAGGATGACCATGTCCGCGGCTTCCTTGGAGACATCGGTGCCGGTGATCCCCATCGCCACACCGATGTCGGCCCGTTTCAGCGCCGGCGCGTCGTTCACGCCATCGCCGGTCATGGCTACGATATGCCCGCGTTTCTGGAGCGCCCGAACGATGTTGAGCTTGTGCTCTGGAGAGACCCTGGCGTAGACCGCGACCTGCTCGACCCTGGCTTCCAGCTCCTCGGCGGTCATCCGTTCCAGCTCCCGGCCGGCCAGGACCTTGCGATCCAGTGCGATATCCAGCTCACGGGCGATGTGCAGCGCGGTCTGCGGGTGGTCGCCGGTGATCATCACCGGGCGGACGCCGGCGGCCCTGGAGATGGCCACCGCCTCTTTCGCCTCCGGCCGCGGAGGGTCGATCATGGCCACCAAACCGACAAATGTCAGATCCCGCTCTAGCGCTTCCATTTCCCCTTCGGTAGGGAGGGCCGGCAAGGTTCGAAACGCCACGCCAAGCACTCGCAGACCATCGCCGGCCAGCCGATCGTCCGCGCCTTCGATCCGCCGCCGCCAATCCGGCGTGAGCGGCTGCACTCCTGCGTGGGTCCAGACCCGATCACAGACCCGCAGCAGGCTCTCCGTTGCCCCCTTTGTAAATGCCACGAAGGACTGACGGTCGTCTGCGATCAATGCTGTAAGCCGGGCTTCCACTGCTCCGTCCTGGGCTTGCGGCAGCGGTTCATGGAAGGTGGTCATCCTTTTGCGCTCGGAGGAGAACGGCGCCTCGGCCACTCGCGGAAAGAGCGATTCCAGGCGCGGCTTCATCAGACCGTATCTCGCAGCGGCGACCACTAGCGCCCGCTCGGTGGGGTCGCCCTGCGCACGAAAGCCCCCAGCACCATCCGTATTTACCTCCAACACGGCGTCGTTACACAGCGCACCCCCAGCCAGCAGCAGCGCTTCAGCTGATTGCTCAGGGTCGGCCCACGCTCCCTCCACCGCGTTTCCCACCTTCAACGCCTCTGCCAAATCCCGCGTGTGTCCGGCGACATCCAGGATCTCGACCGTCATTCGGTTCTCGGTGAGGGTCCCGGTCTTGTCCGAGCAAATCACGGTCACCGATCCCAGAGTCTCGACGGCGGGCAGCTTGCGGATCAACGCTCTTCGCCGCAGCAGTCGCTGCGCGCCCAGCGCCAGCGTGATGGTCACGACCGCTGGCAGCCCTTCAGGGACCGCGGCTACAGCCATCGCAATGGCGGTCAGGAACATTTCCTCGACCTCTTCGCCTCGCAGCAGCCCCAGGAAAAAGACCACTCCCACGATAGCGACCGCAGCCACCGCCAGCCCTTTTCCTAATTGGGCCATTCGCTTTTGAAGCGGGGTCGGCTCGCTGCCTACCGTTTGGATCAATTCCGCGATGCGACCCAGCTGGGTAGTCATACCGGTCTCAACCACCACTGCACTGCCCCGGCCATAGGTCGCGGTGGTGCCCATGTGGAGCATATTGCGCCGGTCGCCCACCGGGAGCTGCGCCTCCGAAAGCGCCTGGGAGTGTTTCTCCACAGGAATGGACTCTCCTGTGAGTGAGGCCTCTTCAATCCGCAGATTAACCGATTCGAGCACGCGCGCGTCGCCGGCTACCGCATCGCCGGCCTCGAGCAGGAGGATGTCGCCGGGCACAATCTCCCTGGCGGGAACCCGCACGAGCCGTCCCTCGCGGCGCACCTTGACCACCGGAGCAGCCATCCGTTTCAGGGCCGCCATCGCGCGCTCCGCCCGATGCTCCTGCACGAATCCCAGGATGGCGTTCAGTATTACGATCGCGAGAATGACGATCGCATCCAGCTGATCTCCCAGCAGCAAGGAAACGACTGCGGCGATGATGAGCACAACCACCATGATCGCAGTGAGTTGCTCCCACAGGATGCGCCAGGGGCTCTTCAAGCCACGCTCAATGAGCTCGTTGGGCCCGTGCTCGCGCATCCGCTGCTGCGCTTCGTGTTCCGTCAAGCCCTGTTCTGGATCCACATGCAGGCGATCCAGGGCCTCGTGCGTCTCCGCGGTGTGCCAGGTAATTCCTTGGTCCATCAAGTTGCGTCCCTCACGCTGAAACGAGGTCTGAAATGAGCACTCACAAGCGCGTTGTCTCCTGGGACGTCAGGATGCGTGCCGACTGTCCCGCCTGGGATGATACGGTGAATCCTTGCCGAGAATGAACTCCCCGCTTGGCTTGAGCTCGGTGCCGATAACCATCGAGCGTGGGCATAGCTCAGAAGTCTTCCGCCAGCCGACAATAAGAAAACCGGCGCAGCAGTCCCTCTTGGGATTGCACGCCGGCTTATCTTGCAACCAGCGTTCTCCAACTTAGGAGATCGCTATTTGCCTAACCTGCCGGATATAGCAAGCTGTCTACACAAGGTCTACCAACATGGATTTAGCCAATTCCAATAGATCCAAGCGCTGTGGCATTATACGCGGTCTGACTTGGGGACGTCAACGTTCGCGATCTCGCTGGCAGTGCAGAACCTCCTCAGACCGCTTTTGCCGATCCTGGGCTGCCATACAATCACGAATCTCAGGTGACCAATCCGTGCGGCGGAAGGCTGAAGTGCGGAGGCTGGCCATGTCCCCCCGAATCAAGCCGGACATGCAATATACTTGCAGGGTCGGCGGCAGCAGGAGATGTCAGGCGCGCAGCTTATCTCCGAACGACATAGCCAGCCTCGGGACCAGGCGGATTTGTGAGCTATGGATATTGTGAACTGCTGCGACGGCGTTATGATCTTATTCAGAGCAGACTGGGCTCCTGCTACCTATTCGTAAGCACTCCCCTTTGCTGAGAAATAGGCAGAGGATCAAACTCTCAGATAGTTGTTTTCGAATATGAGCAATAGAAAACCCCGCGGTGAATACGAAGACGCATTCACCAAAGCAATCATAAAGTTTGAGAAAGAGGAATTGGGTAGGGGTCCCAAGGAAGCGCGCTCATATTTCTTGGGCGACATGATCCTGATCCGCCTGCGCGGCATCTTGACCCCCGCCGAGTCCATGCTGGCCAAGGAGCGGGAGGGTAAGGCGCTGGTCAAAGAGACGCGACGCCAGTTGCTGGAAGCTTCCAGATCCAATATTGAGCAGATCGTTCAAGATGTCCTGGGCCTCGAGTTGGTAAGCCTACATACGGATATGAGCACCAAGACGGCTGAACGCGTAATTGTCCTGGTCGTCGATGGAAACCTTGACGAGCTATATAAGTAATTCCATTCCCAAAAATGGCTTGAAAAAGCATCCTTCCTGAGAGGAGCGCGGTGGCTGAGGCATGCACCCCTAGAAGATCGATATGATCGAGTTCTTGGAAGAATTTTTCGGTAGTGCTCTCGTTCCCGGTGACCCCCTCGAGGCCGAACATGGCCTCGTCATGTTGCTCTTGCTCTATGGCTTGTTGATCTACCGTGGACCCCACCGCCGATGGATCCCTTTTGTCGTATTTTCCGGGATCCTGCTTTCGATATTCACTCCTATTCACCAGATCCGACCGTTCTGGCCGGTCGTGACGGCGTTGGTAGTACCGCCGTTGTTGTGGCAGGCCGCGGTCAATGTCTCCATGACCGGATCCATCCGACGTGGGTGGGGTTTCGCGATCTGGCTCTCCACCTTCGTCCTGGTAGTTCTCACCTTGTGGATTGTCGGATCCTATCCACTCCCTCTTGACATCCTGATCGGCGCCTTGACCTTGAGCCTGGTGTGGTATTTCCGAGAGCGATTGTCCGAACGCACCTATCTCTCCACGTTGGGCCTGATCGCCCTGGCTGTCCTACTGGTCGAGGTGGACCTCTCTCTCCAGAATCTTCAGCCGCGGCTTGGTTCTCTCTTCTCTGGGTTATTCATCGGAATCGTACTTGGCTTCATCGCTATACGGTTGTCGAGGCAAGCGAGAATCATGCAGTACGCGGGAATCTTCTTCTTGGGCTGGGCGTATGTGTCCTATCTTATGGGTTTGCTGGTAGGGACTTCCGCCATCGCCTCAACCCTGGCTGCTTCCCTGGTAGTCACAACATACGGATTCAGCGTTGGGCTCTGGAATCGCGAGAGCGTCATTCCTCAGCCTGGCAACACGACAGCCTTCTTTTTAATAGCGACTGGGGTTTGGCTAATGCTGGGCTGGCAGGCGCATACCACTGTTGAGGCCGTTGAACTCCTGGTTATCCCGACCGTTATTCTGGTCATCACACTTGGCATCCTTCTTACCCGCCGCTTCGCGCCGGTCCAAGTGGAAGGCCGCTGGCCGCGTTTGGTTCGCAAGGAAGTCGGTGTGATCTTGCTGCTTCTTGGAACCTTGCTCTTCTGGCCGGCTGAGGCTTCCCTCAGCATGTTGGAGCTGGGGATTAGTTTGATCGCCGGAGTGCTCTTGATCGTTCTGGTCCGGGTGACCATTAGGGCTCTCGTCGATACCATAGGTGTATCTCCGAGGTGGCCAGCGGATTGA
>JBGMQN010000081.1:0-3796 GCA_048054495.1 Anaerolineales bacterium | reverse complement strand
AAAAGGAACCGGTTCCGCATCATGGTCGCCGTGTGCGCACCGTGGCCGGCATGGGCTTCGTGCTCTTCGTCGGCAGCGTGGTCTTCATGGGCGGCGGTGTCTGTCGGTTCCTCATGCCCCGCGTGCGCCTCGTGTTCCGCATGCTCTTCACCGGCAGCGGCGTCCGCAGGGTGTTCCACATGTTCCGCCTCGGCATCCGGCTCAGCAGCGGTCAAGTGCTCGGCATGGGCAGAGCCTGACCGGCTGGCCTGATGCATCGGGCCGCCTTCCTGGCAGATGAAGCCACAGTGCTTGACGGCCTCGATGATGGTTTCAGGCGTGACTTGATCCGGATAGTGGGAGACCTGGATGATGCCGGTGGTGCGATTCAGCACAAAGCCTTGCACCCCGGATAATTCGCCAACATGTTTCTCAATATTCGGGCAGCCCGACCCCATGAAGTAGCTGGTGATTTCCAGCTCGAGTATGGCCAGATCGCCAGAAGCCTGATTTGTACTGGCTTCGGTCATTTTGTCATGGTCATGGTGGTTGTTCATCTGTCTACTTGCTCCTCATGGTCACCCAAAGGCAGGGACTTCCGAAATTCATTGGCATGATTATTCCCTCCAGAAATGCAAAAGGTCCTTGCGGCTATTCTGTAAATTTCCGACGCCAAATGGAGATTCCCTCCCCTGAGGTCCAGGAATTCGAATCGTCTTCTGCCCTGGCCAGAGGGAGACTGCGAGCTTCTCGCGCATCCTGTTTTCGCACTGCATCCGCGGCTACTCTCACGGGGCGAACTCATGAACTATGCCGAGCGCTGCGTCCGTCTTAGCGATGGACCGGGCGCCGTCCCTCTCGATGCCAGACAGGGCCCGGATGGCGTCAATCGTCTCTGGGACGACAATCGCTTGATTGTAGACCTGGTAATTGTAGAACAACTCATTCCCATTTACGGTCAGGTTGTCCTCCCACAGACCGACTTCCCACATGTCTCCTCGGGGTCGGCCCAGGTCGGCCATCATTTCGATGGTGCTATTGAGCGCGACCACTCCCTGGTCCATGCGCATGAAGGCGATCCGTGGCACGGAGCGGAAGACTTCAAGCACTTCTTCCTTGCTGGCGGGCCGGGTGAGCTCCACCGTCCATGCGTGAAGATGACTTGTGGTGTGGGCGGCCTTCAAAGCGATGGTAATGACGTCCAGGTCAGGAATGATGGTCTTGGCGTCCGGGCCTTGATGCGAGGGAATGGCCTGTTCCGGGATGACCGTGTTCATGATGCCGCCGTGATCTGACTCCCATGGGTCGGTCGCGCGGCGTACCAGGACACCGCGGGCCTTTTTGAGCAGCCCGGCTTCTCGAAGCGCGCCCAGCGTGCGAACGATGCTGGTGGTATTGCATGAAACGACACGCGTGGTGTCGAGTTCCAGGGCGCTCTCATAGTTTGCTTGGGCGACGAAGGAGTGACCCGTGAGGCTGTGTTTCTCGCCGCCCTGGAAGATCGCCTTGACTCCGGCCGCGCGATAGCGGTCCAGATTACCTGCCGCGATCTTCTTCGGAGTGGCGTCACATACGACATCCGCCTTTTCGATCATATCGTCCAGATCTCCGGCGATCGGAATTCCGCCTCCGCGCATGGCTTCGTTCGCTCCTGATGCCGCTGCGAAAACCGGGTAGCCTTTGTCCACCGCAACGCGTATGCGCCAGTCGCTCACTACGTCCGCCACGCCGACAAGTTCCATATCCTCTTGCAGGATTATGGCATCCGCGATGCGTTTACCGATCACGCCGTATCCGTTGACAGCGACTCTTGTTTTCTCTTGCGACATCAATTCGGCCCCTTTCACTCCATGGGATTCTAAGGCAAGTTGCTACGTTAAACACGTCCTGCTTCTTGAGTCGCAGGTGATGGCCAGCTCGGGGGAATTGCTGGACTATTCCTTTCGTCGAATAAGTACGACTCCCAGGGCGGCGCTTGCCAGCAGAGCTGCGACTATCAATCCTGCCTGAAGCGCAGGTCTGCTGCGGTCCAACTCCATCGGTTCAGCGGAGGGCTCACGGACCTCAGCTGCTTCAGGGGCCACGGCGGCTGATACGACCGACAGCTCGGCACTCAAGGACTCCCCCTCCTCCGAAGTGGCAGTGACCTGATAAGGTCCAGGAAGGACATCGGCAGGCAGATCAAAAACCGCGCTGAAGCCGTCTTCCCCCTCAGCCACCGAGACTTCCCCAAGTACCACCGGATCGCTCAGTCCTTCCAAGCGAATAGTGAAAATTTCTCCCGGCTCCACTCCATCGGCCTCCACCGTGATCTGCCCACCGGCCTCGGCCTGGCTGGGAGTGACGGTCAGCGTCGCTCCTCCATGTGCCAGAGCCGGCAGCGCCGCGGAGGCCAGTATGGCGACAGACACAGCGGCCGAAAGTAGGGCCCGAGGCACAATTGCTTTTCTTAAATTCATCCTTGTTAACCTTTCTGATCGCTCCATCTCTGCCCGGAACGGGTTCATCCTCCCATTAAGTGAGCTACCGGCCGGCTGAACCAAGCATAGGCGCCCAGGCCGACCGCCACGGCCAGCCCCAGCGCGCCAGCCGCAATGATCCACCGTCGCCGCTGCGGAGACAGCCACGGGCTGCGATCGATGAACGGTACGCTAGCCAGAAGCCCGAGTAAGACTATGGTGCTGATCAGCAACCCTCTAATACCGAACACATCCTCGAGCGGATAGATCGGCAGAAACATCCACGGCGGCTTGGTCACCTCGGCCCCCACGATGCCCGGCTGGCCGAGCTCGGCGGGAAAGATGAGCGCCAAACCGCCAGCGACCGCAAGCAAGAGCAGACCGAAGCCGACCATCTTGCGCACATGGAGGCTGAATTGAGAGCCGCCCTGATCAGCCGTCGGAGGCCCGGAGGTAGCCTCCGCACCCGCCTTTGGCGAAATGCCGAGCTGCTTGACCAGGAAGAGGTGCACTCCGATGAGCACGGTGAAAGCGGCCGGGAGCAGCGTGACGTGGCCTAGGTAGAGCCGGGTCAGGATTGGCACGCTGAGGGTGAATTCACTGGTAAACCAGACCCCCCAAATTCCCAATAAATCTCCGATTTCTCGGTTATGGGCAAGCGCCTCTACCGCCTCCTGATCCCACTTCAGCACCGTTCCGGTGAACACAAATCCCAATGTGACCGCGAGCAGTGCTACCCCGACCAACCAGTTGATCTCCCGCGGTCGCTTGTAGCTGCCTGTGGCAAACACGCGTCCCAGATGCAGAAGCAAGGAGACGACGACGAGGTTGGCCGTCCAGAAGTGCAAGCTGCGCACGAAATCAACCAGGGAGGCTCGGGTGACCATGTAGACGATGCTTTGATGCGCCGCGGCCGGGTCCGGGTTGTAGAATTGCGCCAGTATGATGCCAGTCAGGATCAATATGATGAAGCCGCCCAGCGTGATCCCGCCCAGCAGATAAGACAGCGAATTGGCGTGGTCGGGAACCGGATAGGCGAGCGACGAGAGCGCCAGCCTCTCGTTGAGCGTCTGCCAGAAGGGACCCCGTTGGGGCCTCTCTATCGTTCCCTCCGCCTCGGTTGTCCTGGACATTCGGATATCCTCCTAACCTCTCAAGTGCGCCCCATCCAGACTGCTACTCAGGGGAGAATTCCAGGCCAGTGGCGCGCTGCACGAGCTCGAACCGGGCCCGGTTCCTCGACCCTCGGCAATGCTAAACGGTATCCACCACGCCGGAACGCGCCGTTACGCTAAGTCTCGGCTGAGCCTTTTAGCGTGTGCCTCTGAAACGGGTGCGAGAGATGGTTAGGCCGCACA
>JBGMQN010000139.1:0-3801 GCA_048054495.1 Anaerolineales bacterium | reverse complement strand
GTAGGCCGAAGGTCTGCTTGCGCGGCCAATAACCGAATGCTATAATCAGTGAGTCGGAGCGTTTTCGAGACATCCCCAACCACGCAAATTAGCCTGGCTGTTATCTAGCACCCACCAAGTGATTCCTATCCAGAACACCGTAGCGCTCAAAGTCCGCGGATAGCCTCACTTCCCGCAGGGAGTAAGCCTATGAACATTGGGGAACTGGAAGCCCTATCCCTTCCTGATTTGCGCGCCAAATCCAGGGAATTGAAGATTCAGGGCGCCACCCGCCTTAAGAAGGAGGATCTCATCCTTCGTCTGATGCAGGCCGAGGCCGAACGCAAAGGCCTTGCGCTTCGTGGCGGCGTGCTTGAGGTCATGAACGAAGGCATGGGTTTCCTTCGCGCCGAGCATTACTTGCCCGGGCCGAACGATATCTATGTTTCGCAATCGCAAATCCGCCGCTTCGGTCTCCGCACCGGGGATATGGTCATCGGCCAGATCCGGCCGCCAAAGGATACGGAGAAGTACTACGGATTGCTTCGGGTCGAATCCATCAACGGCATGAATCCAGATGAACTCAAGGATCGTCCCAAGTTTGGGAGCCTGACGCCGATCTTTCCGGAGGAGCGCTTCAATCTCGAGACGGATCGACACGCGCTGGCGAACCGGTTGTTGAATCTGGTTGCCCCGATTGGAAAGGGGCAGCGTGGTTTGATCGTTTCGCCTCCTAAAGCAGGCAAGACCACCGTGTTGAAGGGTATTGCGAATGCCATATCGCAGAACTACCCACATGTGCACCTCATGGTGGCGCTTATTGGCGAGCGTCCAGAAGAGGTGACCGATATGGATCGCTCCGTGGATGCGGAGGTTATTTCCTCTACCTTCGACGATCCTGGCACCTCGCACGTACGTGTGGCCGAAATGGCTCTCGAGCGCGCTAAGCGGCTGGTGGAGTGTGATCGTGACGTGGTGATCTTGCTCGACTCCATCACGCGCCTGGCGCGGGCCTACAACTTGATGGTCACGCCTTCCGGCAGGACGCTATCGGGTGGGCTGGATCCGGCTGCGCTCTATCCGCCAAAGCGATTCTTTGGCGCCGCGCGCAACTTGGAGGAAGGTGCGTCGCTCACCATCATCGCCACCTGCCTGGTGGATACTGGCTCACGGTTGGACGACGTGGTTTACGAGGAGTTCAAGGGCACCGGCAACATGGAGTTGCATCTCTCGCGCCGGTTGCAGGAGCGCCGAGTGTTCCCCGCATTCGATATCGACCGATCATCGACTCGACGTGAAGAGCTGCTGCTTGGGCCGGACATCACTCAGAGGGTGTGGCTCATGCGGCGGATGTACTCTCAGCTGGTCACGGCGCCGCCGAATGGGGCCGGTATGGAGATGGTTAACGCTACGGAAGCCATCATCGACCGGGTTCGGCGTACAGAGAACAACGTGGAGTTCCTCGAAACGCTGACCGATGACGCGGGCTAGGCGCAAGGACTGAAGCCGAACTCCTCAAAGGGCTCGCGGCGCGTCGCATTCAGCCAACCCCCAATCGACCCCCCATACTGCCTGTGAGCCACTGGCTCGATCGATATGTTATCATCCGCGCTTGTCCTGGAAATGTTGAGCTGCGCCGCGGCAAGCGGATTTCTTGGGGCCTGCTCAGCTCTCCCTAGGGAACAGCATTGAATCCCGACGACCCCTCGGATCGAAAGCGAATTTGGTTGCCCCGATACGCGGAGCATGCGGGCTTCCTGCTCATTGCAGCAGCTGGCCTGCTTGTCGCGCAGGCCGGGCTCGAGGCGCTACCCGAGCGGTCTCAAGCGCCGGCGGTGGTTTCCGAACCTGTTGCTCTTGAACTTCCTGACTACATCCAGCCCCCGGATCAATCTCTTCGTCGAACCGCCGATGTTCACACGCTGATTCCGACGCGTGACAGGCTTACGATCCTGAAGTATGTCGTTCAGTCGGGCGACACCCTTTTTGGGATCTCCAACCGGTTTGGACTTCAACCGGAGACGGTCCTCTGGGGCAATTTCGATACGTTGGAAGACAACCCGCACAGCCTGAAGCCGGGTCAGGATCTCAACATCCTGCCGGTGGACGGCACATTCTATGTGTGGAAACAGGGCGATGGGCTGATCGGTGTTGCAGATTTTTTCGGAGTATCTGCGCAGGACATCCTGGATTGGCCTGGTAACCAGCTGCCGCAGGACTTGGATTTGACTAATCCCGATATCGTGCCAGGGACCTCGATTGTGATACCGGGTGGACAGCGAGAAACGGTCGACTGGCGGGCGCCGCGCATCACCCGTGCCAATCCGGCCTCGGCTCGGATTCTGGGGCCCGGTTTTTGCGGCTCTATCTACGACGGTCCGGTCGGGGCAGGAACCTTTGTATGGCCTACGCCCGGGCGCTCTATCTCCGGCTACTCATTTAGCCTGAACATTCATCCGGCAATCGACATTGGCGGCAGTGCAGGCAACGCTATTTACGCTACCGACGCGGGGGTGGTGGTCTATGCCGGCTGGCACAATGGGGGGTACGGCAATGTAGTAGTCATCGATCATGGAAACGGCTGGCAAAGCCTCTATGCCCACATGAACACGTTGTCCGTAGGATGCGGCGATGGATTGTTCCAGGGCAGCATAATTGGAGGTATGGGCAGCACCGGAAACAGCACCGGCAATCACTTACACTTTGAGATCCAAAATGATCAATTTGGGAAGGTCAATCCGTTCAATTTCCTTCCATGATGCGATGCATGCAGGCTGATCGGTGAAGAGGGCACGTGCGCTATCTATATTAAGCTCGTCTGTGTTCTGGAGCGCGGTGCTCGCGCTGGGGGTATTGGGCGTGGCGGCCGCGGGCGTACGGGCTCGAGCGGTGACACCCGCGCAAACGGAGGTCAATGAGAGTCCCCCGCCAACCTCCGCGCCCGCTCCCCTGGGGATCGAGGACCTGCCTCCGTTTGCGGAAGCACAGGAACTGGGAATCGCGCGGCTAACGGATGTCCATACCATCATCCCGACCCGCCCCAGGATGGGTTTGCTCAAGTACCAGGTTCAGCCGGGCGACACCTTATTTGGCATTGCGGATAAGTTTGGATTGGAGCCCGAGTCCATCCTGTGGGGCAACTGGTACGAATTGGACGGAGATCCTCATTACATTGCACCCGGACAGGATCTCAACATCCTGCCTGTTGACGGCGCGCTGCACCTCTGGTCGAAGGGTGAGGGGCTCAACGGGGTGGCAAGCTTTTATGGGGTAGCGGTGCAGGACATCCTAGATTGGCCGGGTAACGATCTCGATCCCGGCATGGATTTCGCGAACCCCTCCATCGATGAAGGCAGCCTGCTGATTGTGCCGGGAGGGAAACGCGATGCACCCAGCTGGCAGCAGGTGCGCATTACTCGATCAAACCCCGCGGCCGCGAGCATCCTTGGGCCGGGGGCCTGCGCCGCCGTTTCAAACGGTCCGACCGGAGACGGTGCCTTCGGGTGGCCGAGCGTGAACAGGGCCGTTACAGGGAACCCGTTTATTCCAGGCGTGCATGATGCGATCGATATCGGAGGCAGTCCGGGAAGCGCCATCTTCGCTTCCGATGACGGAGTCGTGGTGTATGCAGGCTGGAATGACTGGGGCTATGGCTACACCGTTGTGCTTGACCACGGAAACGGGTGGCAGACACTCTACGCCCACAATAGTCAGGTGAACGTCGGGTGCGGTCAAGCCGTTTTTCAAGGCAATGTCATCGCCAGCTTGGGCTGCAGCGGCAACTGCTCCGGCCCGCACGTGCACTTCGAGATGCGCAGCGAT
>JBGMQN010000074.1:0-3898 GCA_048054495.1 Anaerolineales bacterium | reverse complement strand
AGGAACTTCCCGGCCCGGTCCATCGGTTCCCTGCCATCCGCCACGAGGCCGTTGTGGGCCACGGCGCCTGCGAACGCGTTTTCCCAGGGCGGTGAGGCAGCGTAACGGTAGGTGCCGGCGTCGCGAGCGAGGTTGTGCTCGTTCCACCAGAGATCCAGGTGCAGCTGATCCGAGTGTGCCGGGCGCGCGGTAAAGCGCGCGCATCGAAGGGTAGCTCGCGATGATTCACCCCGCACCAAGTACAGACCAGCCTGCGGGAAGTCGGTCTTTTCGCGGCGGGGCATGCCTGCCTCACCCTTGACTGGGAGCCCCAGCCATACGCTCATCTCGTCCCACGGCCCCGGGTCAAAGGCGAATTCCCCATCAAATGCCCGCGTGGCGGCCTGAAGTACAGGGCGATAATCCGCATGCTCGCAGGCCGACAGCGGAAAGATATTTGAGCCGTCGTTGTGCCCCCAGTTGGGCGTCGTGCCATTCTGTGGATCGGTCAGCGACAGGAGAAACTCGGTCATGTTCTGCAGGGCGTTGAGCGTTGCCACTGGAAACGGTTCGCCGTGGATCTCGGCCAGGCGCGCGGCCCACAGGCCCGCACTGAGCGCCAACCGCTGATAGTTCGTCGAATACTGGATGTATCCCCCATCTTTGAAGACTTGATCCTGCAAAGCGCGCATCAGCCATCGCCGACCCAGCCGCTTCCATTCGGCGGACCGCTCAAACCACGGCATAAGCAGCCCCACACTGTACAGTCCCACCGCTTCGGTCAGCAGGTGATTGTTCCTCTGCGCACGCGCGTAGGAAAGGGTGGGCGGAATGCGTTCTGCGTGTACGGCGAGCGCGATCAGGATGTCACGCGCGCGCATGGGGGAAGTCTCCAGGGCTTCCGCCAGCGCGTACCACATGAAGATCAGCGCCAGGATGCGGAGCGCGGACTCCTGCCCAGAGATCCAGTGGGGGCCGCGGTTGGGCTGATTGCTCTCTAGCCAGGAGGATAGAAGGTCGAACGCACCAGCCGCATAGCGCGGCTCGCCGGTGAACTGGTAGGCGCGGCACAGGGTAATCGCCCATCCAAACCGCGCCGGCTCCCATAGCAGGCGCATGTCCTGACCATTCTCTGATTCGTATTCGGTCCAGTGCTTGTCAAGGGGGAGGGAATCCGTCTCATCCGTCAGGGGAACTTTGCCCCAGTCGGGAGGAGTGCCAAGCGGAACGGGCGGCCCTCCGAAGAGACGGAATCGGCCGGCGAGAATCTCATCCGCCTCTAGCCGTAAATCATCAGAGGGAAAACGCTGCAGCGCCTCCTGGAAGCGATTGCCTGTCTCAAAAAAGAATGGTTCTCTGTGGGATAACGCATGCTCGAGCGAGGTATCGCTTCTGAGCCAGGATTCCAGCGGCCTGTCGCTCCAAAGGTACGGCTTCGTGCGGCGGCGAAGCAGCCCGGATCGCATGGCGAACTGATAGACACCGTATTGGTATAGGGCCGCAATTCCAAGCTCTCGGAGGGCTGGAATCAGGAGCCTGCTGCGAGATGTCATGGCGTTGAAGGCGGTGTCTTATCGAGCGTTAGCGAGATTCCGATCCTGGATGCGGCTTGAGCTCGACCGAGTGGCCGGTGCGGAGCGATTCGACCACGGCAAACGTTGCCTGAGTGACGCCCACTAGCTCGTGGAGGGGAATGGGCGCTGGCCCACCCTGGCGAATGGCCGCGGTGAAGGCCTGCCAGATCGCCCGGTGGCCCTTGTCTTGTCGGGAGCTCGTACGTTTCACCTTTCCGCCACTCACGAGTTCCAGCCCGCGGTAGTCATCAAGTACCGCCACTCTGCCGCCGCCGAAGGCTTCCACACGTTCTTTCGGATAGGCCCGATCGCCGCTGGTCAGGTAGTCCACAGTGCCGACGGAGCCGTCTGGGAAGCGAAATGAGATGTGCACGTTATCCCCTAATCCACCGGGGATCCCTTGAGCACGTACTTGTTCAGGAAGAGCTCCAATCAAGAACGTCAGATAATCGATGAAGTGACAGGCCTCTCCAATGATTCGTCCCCCGCCCTGAGCTGGATCATGGGCCCAGTGATCGCTGGGCAGCGGCCCTGCATTAATTCGATAGTGCGCGGACAGCGGTTCACCGGCCTGCGATAGGAAGTCGCGCATCTGGATACCCATCGGGGCGAATCGGCGATTGAAGCCAACCGTCAGGAGACCTTCCGCCGATTTCAGCGCATCCATCACTTCGTCGAGACCTCCCGCATCGATCGCCAACGGTTTTTCGCAGAAGACGTGCTTTCCTGCCCGCAGTGCATCCACCACCTGTTCCGCGTGCAGGTGATGGCGGGTCAGCACCGCCACGGTGTTGATGGTCTCATCCTGGATGACTTCCGCCGCTTCGGTTGAGGCGTAGGCAAAGCCGTAGCGCTTGCCGGCCTCGGTGGCGCTGACCCCGCCTCCGGTGGCCAGCCCGACGAGCTCAATGTCTTTCAGGCCCTTCAAGACAGGAAAGGTCACGTTTCTGGCGAAATTTCCGGCGCCCAGTGCCCCCAGGCGCACGAGGCGGTCCTTGCGGGCTCGATCCGACAGGGTCAGCCGCCGTTCCACAGGCGCCTGTTCTGCATAGGTGAGCAGCACTCCGAGCGTGCGCTGACCGGAGCTGCCTGCGATCAGCTGATACGCCTCCTCCGCCCTTTCGACCGGGAAGCGGTGCGAAATGAGCGGTGCTACCTGGACTTTCTCGGCCGCGACCAATTCCAGGAAACCTTCGATGTTCCTCCCCTCGGTCCAGCGCACGTAGCCGATGGGGTAATCGATTCCCGATCGCTCATAGGTGGGATCATAGCGACCGGGGCCGTAGGAACGGGACACTACGAACTTCAGTTCCTTTTCGTAGTAGGGCTTGCGTGGGATCTTCATGCCGACCACGCCGACCAGCACCACGGTGGCCCGATCGCGAGCCATCGTGGCCGCCAGCTCCAGCGGGTCGTTATCGTCGCTGTGGGCGCAGATCAGGATGGCATCGAATCCATCTCCGCCTGTGAAAGTGTGCCCCGTTTCGACCGCCTGCTCGCGGTCCGTTGCCGATCCACCGATCGCTTGCGCCAGTTCCACCCTTACAGCATCGACATCTACGCCGAGGGCTTCACATCCCGCGGCGCGTGCGATCTGCAGGGCGAGCTGGCCCAGCAGACCCAGCCCGATCACTGCGACCCGCTCCCCGACCTGCACTTCCGCAAGACGGAAGGCATGCAGTGCGACCGCGCCCAGCGTGGCGGCCGCCCCCGATTCAAAATCGACGGAGGCCGGCAACCGCGCGATCATCCTTTCCGGAACGACCGCGAACTCGGCGTGCACCGCGTGTCCGCCTGCACATGCCACACGATCGCCCGGGCGCAGGTCGCTTATCCCCGCGCCCAGTTCTTCAATCACACCCGCGGACGAATAGCCTAACGGGAGCGGTTGGTCCAGGCGGCTGCGCACCGCCTGCAGTGTGCTGAGCAAGCCATCCTGCCGCACCTTCTCGAGGGTTTGGCGCACCAGATCCGGACGCGCGCGTGCCTTGCCAAGCATTCCCTTGCCGGCGAATTCGATCAAGGTGCGCTCGGTGCCAGCAGAGACGAAGGAAGCCACGGTTCGGATGAGTGCGGTGCCGGGCGCGGGGCTGGGCACGGGCACCTCCAGCACTTCCGGCTGGTCGGATCGAAGGTCTTGCACGACTTGCTTCATGATTCAGCCAATGATTTTACAGGAGATCGCCTCCAGGACACCAGTTTCCAGGCCGCAGTATCACCTCCGGCGGCCTGCCGTCCACAGCTTTCGGCCCAGCCTGACGGCAGGAAGCCCGTTGCCATACGCACATTGCGCCGCCATTCATGGCGAAATCCTGCCATTCGTCGTCGAAAACCGACCATTCATG
>JBGMQN010000069.1:83443-141642 GCA_048054495.1 Anaerolineales bacterium | reverse complement strand
AGATGGTGGCTCGGATCCCAGCGCTCACCGTCAGGATCCCACTGAACCAGCGGGAAGTCGATCACCCAGCAAAACGCCAGCAGGTCCGAATCATAGAGTTCGAGGCGGGCTCCAAGGTGCGCGCGGAGCCGGCTCAGCGACTCAAGCACCACCCCCCGCTTGCCGGCCACAAACAGAAGCAGATCACCGGGGTTCGCCTCCATCCGCTTGATGATGGCATAGGAGCGGTCGGAGGGTAGGAATTTGGCAAACGATGATCGGGGCTCGCCCGACTCCTGCGGCGCCAGATATGCCAGCCCCTGCGCCCCAAATGGTTTGATCATCTCCGTCAATTCATCGATCTCGCGCCGGCTGAAGTGTCCACATCCCTCGCAGTTGATGCCCCGCACCTCGCCTCCGCTGTCGACCGCCCCCTCGAAGACCTTGAAGCCGCTCCCCGCCGCCAGATCGGAAATATCCTTGAGCTCCAATCCGAACCTCAGATCCGGGCGATCCGTGCCGAAACGATCCATCGACTCTTGATAGGTGAGACGCGGCCAGGGCTTTGCGAATACCGCTCGCTCAGGAAAGAGCTGCTCGACCAGCGATGAATAAACTCCCTCGAGCAGCTGCATGACATCCTCGCGCTCTACGAAGGACATCTCTATATCTAGCTGCGTGAACTCGGGTTGCCGGTCGCCGCGCTGGTCCTCGTCACGGAAACAGCGCGCGATTTGGAAGTACCGCTCGGTTCCGGCCACCATCAGCAGCTGCTTGAGCTGCTGGGGCGACTGGGGCAGCGCGTAGGCCTCCCCCGGGTAGAGACGGGATGGCACCAGGTAGTCCCGTGCTCCTTCCGGCGTGGCTTTAAACAGGATCGGGGTCTCGATCTCCCAGAAGCCGCGCGCTCCGAGTTCGTCCCGGATGAACTGGATCACATTGTGACGGAGCTCGAGGTTCCGCTGCAGGCGTTCTCTGCGCAGGTCCAGATAGCGATACTTCAGGCGCACCATTTCGTCCACCTCCGACTCTTCGTTGATCGTGAACGGCGGAGTCTTGGCCGGGTTGAGGACTTCGAGTTCTTTGATCTCGACCTCCACCTCGCCCGTCGGCAGGCTCGTGTTCTGCATGCCCTCCGGTCGCGCACGGACCTCCCCCACGATATGCAGCACCCATTCAGAACGGACCTGTTCGGCGATGGCGTGCACCTCCTTCGAGAGCTCGGGGTTCGAGACGGTCTGGACCACGCCCGACCTATCGCGCAGGTCCACGAAGGTCAGTCCGCCATGATCTCGCCTGCGATTGACCCAGCCGGCCAGCTCGACCTGCTCGCCCACGTGCTCGACACGAAGTTCGCCACAGCCATGTGTCTTGAACATATTGCCTCCTTATAAAAACAACGCCGCCCGGAAGAGCCTCTCGGGCGGCGGCGCAATTCTGTTTGAACTTAGCTAGCCTGTGCGCGTGCCTACCCGATGACTTTCGGGATTGTTATCGTTCGAATTGGCTCGGGTGTCCACACGCATCGCGGCGCAGATTATAGCATGCGGTGCAAATCAGCCTTCCGCCTTGCCCTTCGTTCGGCTCAGACACCACAATGGCAGCGTCTGCGTATTCTGGCATCTTCCATGGCTTCACTGTCCCACGCACAAAGACGAGGGCAGGCAACCATACCGGGGAAGTGACATTTATCGATTGCAATGACCCGCGCGGGCCCGTACACTTTTATTCATCGAAAACGGTTTTCACTGACCGAAATCGGACACCATTGATTGCGTGGCTTGACAGGACGAGAATACCCTGCTACATTTTCGTACAGTAAAAGCCGCTTTCAATTGATAAAAGTCTCACCTTTGCAGAATTCACCCATTTGGGACTGGAGCAATCGCTCCTGTCCGATGCCTTGCTCGAACGAATCGATAAGTGAATTTTGATCGATCGACAGCAGCTCCGCTCGTAGGCTCACTGCGATCGGTGAGTTAGAGGCCTAATTCTTACATTATTGCCTACCCGCGCGACGCAGGTTCGGAGGCGGGCGGGGCGGAATAGGAGAGGACGATGCAAGAGACCCATGGCCGCTACAACATCCGTGTGCTCGAGCGAGCCATCGCCCTGCTATCACTGCTCTCCGACGGCCAAACGAAGAGGCTGCCCGAGCTCGCCAAAAGCATCGAGCTGAGCGAAAGCTCCACCTACAGGCTGCTCTCTACCCTCACCAGCCACGATTATGTGGCGCACGACAAGCGCAGGGGCGGTTACCGCCTCGGATTGGCCTGTCTCGAGCTGGCCCGCGCCTATCAGGCCGGAAGCGACATGCGCCAGGTCGCACTCCCAGAACTGGAGGCGTTGCGAGATGAGACGTCCGAGACGGTGCACCTGGGGCTGCTCGCAGACATGGAGGTGGTCTACCTGGAAAAGCTACCCGGATTGCACGCCATCGGGATCATGTCCTCTCAGGTGGGCGGACGATCGCCCTCCTACTGCACAGGCCTTGGAAAAGCACTGCTTGCCTACCTCGATCCGGAGACCGTAAGATCGCACTTCGACGTGCGAAGGCTCCACCGATTCACTCCTAACACCATTACAAACCTCGGCGAACTTATCCGCCACCTGAGTCGGATCCAGCAGCAAGGTTATGCCCTTGATATGGAGGAGCACGAACCGGAGGTTCGCTGCGTTGCGGCCCCGGTGTTTGATCCGAACGGCGAAGTGGTGGCGGCCGTGAGCGTCAGCGGGCCTGCAGGTCGAATTAAGTCGTTAATGGACGAGCAGGATTTAGTCGGCAGGACGGTGCGTGCCTCGCAAGGCATCTCACGGGATTTAGGGTACATCGAGGCGCGAGCAGCCGGCGTCTCGAGGAAGGAGGCTACGCTTGGGTAAGAAAGCATTGCCGCGTGAAGTGGGACCGAGTTCAGAGGTCCTGCAGGGATTCGTGGATCTGCTTGAGATCTACAGCCCGTCGTGTGTAGTTGCGGATGCTCAAAAACGGGCGGGCGTCATGCACAGCGATATTCGTCCCCTGACCCAGAGCGTGCGTTTTGCCGGCCCAGCCCTGACCGTGCGGCTGGAGCCCGGGAATCAGGTGGACTGCCTCGACGCATTATCAGTCGCTGAATCCGGGGACGTCATCGTCGTCGATGCCGCCGGCGAAACCGAAACCTCGATCTGGGGTGGGCTGATGGCTGGTCTTTCCCAGATGAAGGGCGTGGTAGGCGCGGTGGTTGATGGCGCTATTCGCGACACGGATGAGATCCGTGATCTCGGCTTCCACATTTTCTCCAAGGCCATCGTCCCACGCTCCACACACACTCCCTTTTCCGGCCGCATGGAGCCGCTCGAGATCAATGTTCCCATTCAATGCGGCGGGGTGATCGTCAACCCGGGGGACATCGTTATTGGAGACGAGGTGGGAGTGACGGTCGTGGCCTTGTCGGCTGCGGAAGGGATCCTGCGCGCAGCTCGGGAACAGGCAGAAAAGGAAGAAGAGACCCGCAAGCGCATCAAGGAAGGTAAATCGGTCGAGGAGCTGCTGGCCGAGTTCGGCAGGCTCTGAGTCCGAGATGGGGGCGGAGCATTGGGTCAGCCCGATGCTCAAGCGAGCCCACGGTTCCACTTGAGCATCAAGTAGTCGTTGAGGAGAGCAATATGACCGAAGTTGACAATCTGAGACGGGACCGACTCCGGGAGAGGATGGCGGAAGCGGGGCTGGAAGCAGTCATTTGCAAGCTTCCGGAGAATGTGGTCTACCTGACTAACTACTGGCCCCACCATGGTTTTTCCGTCGCGGCTTTCACGAACGAGGGCCAGGCGCTGCTTTTCCTGCCTGAAATCGAGGAGGACTACGCCGACCCCGATTGGGCCGAGGTCTCTACCTTTGGCTGGGGCCTGCTCAAGGACGGTGATCTTTACGACAGCTACGCTGCGATTCTGGACGAGATCAAGACTCGACTGAGGCTCAACAATTCAAAGATCGGAGTGGAGCGCGATCTGGAGATCACCGGCCCCACCTATCGCATGGCAGAGCCGGTCGTGCCCGGCGGCCTCTGGTCTGGCCTGTTGGAGCAGACGTTTTCTAACGCAGACCTGTCGGATGTTTCTGGCCTGATCGCCGGCGCACGCGCGGTCAAGACGCCCTATGAGCTCCAGAGACTGCGAACTGCAAACTCGATCGCGGAGATCGGGATGAGGGCCTTTGTCGAGCAGCTGACCGCGGGTATGACGGAGGTGGAGGTGGGGGCGCTCGTGGAAGCGAAGATCCGGGCCGAGGGCCCGGGGGTCGACGGCGCACGGTTGGTGCGCCCTTCCGCAGAAGTAGGCGCCGGCCCAATAGGCAGCACCAAAGGCACCCTGTTGGTGCCGTCCACAACTCGGGTCATCAACGAGGGTGACATCGTGATGGTAGAGCTGGCCACCGTGGTGGACGGCTACTGGTCGGATCTGACCTGGGTGTCGGTGGCGGGCGAACCGAACGAACGGCAGCGCGAGGTCTACAACGCGGTGCTAGAAGCCCAGCAAGCGGCGGCATCCAAGATGGTCGCAGGGGCCTCCTTCTCGGACCCGGACAGTGCCGCGCGGAAGGTGCTTGAGAGAGCGGGACTGGGCGAGTATTTCGTACATATCACGGGCCACGCGGTCGGATACCGTTATCACGAATTCATCCCGTTCCTCATGCCCGGGGCGGAGGGAACGCTGGAGCTGGGAATGGTCAGCAGCGTGGAGCCGGGCGTGTACATCCCCGATTTCGGCGGCATCCGGATCGAAGACAACGTAGCCGTGGGCGCGGAGGAACCGGACTTCCTTTCGACTCCCCGCGAGCCCTGGTAGGCAAGCCGGGGGAATCTCCGCTGTTTGCGCCAAGCTCAGCGGCCCACGGTCCATTTGTAGGAGAGGAACCATGAAACTAAAAGGCAAGGCGGCTATTGTGACCGGCGCCGCCAAGGGAATCGGCTGGGGGATTACCAAGGTATTCCTAGAGGAAGGCGCCAAGGTAGCGCTCGTTGACTGGGACAAGGAGACCGGAGAGGCCAGCACGTTAGCGTTTAAGGAAGCAGGCGGCGAGGCGATCTTCATCGAATGCGACGTATCCAACGAAGAACAGGTCAAAGCCATGGTCGCCAAAGCGGTCGCGGCCCTCCACGGGCTCGACATTCTGGTCAACAACGCCGGAGTAGGGATCTACACGCCGGTCCTTGAGACGAGCAGCGAAGACTGGGACCACTGCCTGGCAGTGAATCTCAAAGGCGGCTTTCTGTGCTCTAAATACGCCATCCCACATATGCAGAAGGCGGGCAAGGGTGCCATCGTTAATATCTCTTCCGTCCACTCTCACGCCACCGTGAATGGAGTAGCTCCCTACGCGGCCTCTAAGGGAGGACTGACCGCGCTCACCCGCAACATGGCGATCGACTACGGACCGACGATCCGGGTGAACGCAATTGCGCCCGGCTGGGTGCTCACACCGCTGATCCAGGGAATTTTCGACAGCCAGGACGATTCGGCCGAGCAGCAGCGCCTGGTGGAGGAGCGGCAAGTCATGAAGCGCATTGGCCGGCCGGAGGATATTGGCTATGCGGCCGCGTTTCTGGCCAGCGACGAGTCAGCCTTTATCACCGGCACCCAACTCTTTGTGGACGGTGGCCTGACCGCGCAGCTCGAATCTTGGTAGAGCAACGATGATGGCGGCTATCCCATACGAAATCACGACCGATGATTTGTCGGCTTTTGCGGAATCAGGCCCTGCCTTTGTTGGTCTGGGCGAAACGATGCTGCGCGATACACCGGACGACCTTGAGCGGCCGGAGCGTACTCGGCGCGTGCTGCTATCGCTCGCTGGCTCCGAACTCACGCTGGCGGTTGCGCTCGCTCGTTTTGGAATTCCTTCCGCCTACGTTACGCGCGTTCCGGATAATCCTTATGGGTGGCTGCTGCGCGACACCGCGCGTGGTCAGGGCGTGAATACCGACTTCATCGCCTGGGCGCCCAGGGCAGAACCCATCGGTAGATTCATTTACGAGATCGGGCGCACGCCCCGCAAGAATACCGGCTGGTATCAGCGCATGTACTCAGCCGCCAGTCGGCTCGGCTCGGGGATGGTGGATTGGTCCGCCGCGCTCAAGGATTGCCGGCTGTTCCACACCTCGGGGATTACCTTTGGCCTGGCAACCCACAGCGGCTACGAACAGAACTACCTGCTGGACGCCTTTCATGAGGCGATGCAGGCCAGGCCAGCGGGCTGCCGCGTCGGCCTCGACTTCAACTACCGGGCCACGCTCTGGAGTCCCGAGCAATGCCGGGAAACCATGACACCGCTCGTCACCGAGCACGTGGACATTTTTGTCACCACCATCGAGGATATGGCCAAGATCTACGAGATTGGTTGTGGCCAGTACAGCTCGGAACAAATCGTGAAAGGCGATATCGGCGAGCTCCGCGACGTGGACCTGCGAGCCTTTTGCTCGGAGTTGGCGGAGCGGTTCGAGGCACAGATCATCGCCATCACGATTCGTTACCCGGATACATTCGAGCAGCATCGGTGGGAGTCGGCCGCCATGGATCGAGACGGGCGCCTTGTCCGTTCCCCTGCTATCCGACCCATCACACTAGGGGATCGACTTGGCGGTGGGGATAGCTGGAACGGCGGCTTTTACTACGGATTGCTCACCGAAGGGTTCGACTCGGCCGGCATTCAAAAAGGGCTTCTTGTTGGAGACGCGGCCACCCGGCTAAAGCAGACCCTGATGTTCGATCTTCCGATTGTGACCAAAGCGGAAGTACAGGCATTGCTTAATACCGACGTGCTTGGAGGCGGAAAGCGCACGGCGCGTTGATTAGCGTATATCTGTTGATCATGAATGAGAAGGGAGGTGGCCGGCACTGAGACTCTAAGAGTTAGGCTACCAGTACCTCTGCTTACAATCCGCGGTGAGGAGAAGAAGAAAGGAACTGGAATGAAATACCGAATTCTCTTGTTTTTGGCTTTCGCCCTAGTTCTGATAGGGTGTAGCACAGCTACTACACCGGAGGAAGCCGCGCCGGTAGACGAAGCGGCCGAGATTCCGGCCGGCGCATACACCGCGCCGGAACCCGCGTATAACCCGGTGCCGCTCGAGGAAGGCGCTCAAGCTTCGTGCGCCGCTGTGGCCTACGACGGCAGCTCGCCGGCCACTATCGCCTATATGCCCCCGGCAACGGAGTTTAACTACTACATCGCCATCGGTGCCGGGATAGAAGACGCCGCTGGAGACCTAGGGGTGGAGACCTTCATGCTCGCTCCCCAGAGCGGCTCCGACATCGAGGGGCAGATGGGGATGATCCAAGATGTGCTGACACAGGAGGTTGACGCGATCATCCTATCCACTCACGACGAGTTCGCAGCTGAACCGCTTGTGAGACAGGCCGTGGAGGATGGGGTGGCGGTGATTATCGTCAACTCCGATATCGCCAACTTCCCCACCGCCGTTAACGGCGTGGTCGGCTACAGCCAACGCAAAGGCACCTTCAAGGAAGGCATGTACACCGTCGGTTTGGTCGGCGGCGAGGCCAAAGTCGGGGTGCTGGAAGGGCTGCCAGGCTACCATTCCACCGAGCGCATCGGAGGATACCTCGACGCGTTCGCCGACTATCCGGGCATGGAAATCGTGGCCAGTCTGCCTACGGCTTGGAACGTGGAAACCGGCAATACGGCCATGATGGACCTGCTGCAAGCCAATCCGGAGATCGAAGTGGTGGTCACCGCCAATGACTACATATCCATCGGTGCTGCCCGCGCCGCAGAGGCGTTGGGACGCGAGGACGTGATTATCCTCGGGAACGACGGCGATACGACCGGACTGGAGGACATCGCAGCCGGTCGCTGGCAAGCCACAGTCAACACGACGCCTTACCTCATGGGCAAAGTAGCGCTCCAGGTGGCGGTGGACTGCCTGAACGGGGTCTATCCAGGCGGATGGACTGAGACGCCAACCGTCATCGTCGATGCTTCAAACGTCAACCAGTACCTTTGCCGCCCGGAAGTCCTCAATCCTGCTCCTTCGAAGGATTACCCTTGCAAATAGGAAGGGTTTGAGGCCAAGCGAATGGCAATTCCCGGCCGCGTCCTCAGGCGCGGCCGGGCGTGCCAAACCCAGAAACCTTGATTTCACACGAATCACAAGATAGCCGCCCGCTCTGGGAACTGCGAGAGATCTCAAAGGCATTCCCCGGAGTGCAGGCTCTCGACAAGGTCTCGCTCTCCCTCCGGCGGGGGCAGATTCACGCTTTGCTTGGAGAGAATGGAAGCGGAAAGACCACACTCGCGAAATGCCTGGCTGGCGCCCATCAGCCCGACTCCGGGGAAATGTTGCTGCAGGGCGAACCCGTGGTTCTGGATCACCCTCTCGACGCAGTCGCACATGGAGTGGCCACAATCTACCAGGAGCTCTCCCTGGTTCCAGCGCTCACCGTCGCCGAGAACATCTTTCTGGGGCGTCCGCTGACAAAGGCCAAGACTGGTCTGATCGATTGGGAACAGATGCGCCGGATGACCCGGGTTACGCTGCAAGAGCTTGCGATACAGATGGATCCCAATGCGGTTGTGCAGAGCCTCTCGGGGGCCGAACAGCAGCTCATAGAGATTGCCAAAGCCATATCGCTGGAATCATCCCTGGTCATCATGGACGAGCCGACGGCCGCACTCGGTCTCGCCGAAACCCGACGCCTGCATGAGCTAATTCGCAGACTTACCAAGCGGGGCAAGGCCATACTCTATATCTCCCATCGACTGGATGAAGTCTTCCAAATTGCCGACGTCATCACGGTGCTCAAAGACGGGCTTCGCATCGACACGAGCCCGCTGGCTGAGTTGGACATGAGCGATGTGGTGCAGATGATGGTCGGGATCGATATCGAGCAGCACTATCCGAAGGAGCACAACGCCCGTTCGGAGGTCTGCCTTCAGGTTCGAGACCTCGTAACGGAGAACGGCGTAAATGGGGTCAGCTTCGACGTTCATGCTGGTGAGGTCTTTGGACTAGGCGGAATGGTCGGCGCCGGCCGAACAGAAATCGCACGCGCCCTCTACGGGGTGGACCAACTAGAGGGTGGTACCATGCAACTTTTCGGCAAGCCCGTTCGGTTCTCCACCCCCACGGAAGCGGTCGCGGCCGGAGTGGGGCTCGTTCCCGAGAACCGAAAGGCTGATGGCTTATTCTACAATTTTGAGGGTCCGCCGAATATCACCATTTCGCGCCTGAGGACCCTTCTTCGTGGACCGTTTCTGAGTCTTGCCGCCGAGCGACAGGCGGGCAGGGAGTACGTCGACCGCCTCCGCATCACGCCCACCTCCCTCGAACGCACGGTGGAGTTCTTATCTGGCGGCAATCAGCAGAAGGTCGTGATTGCCCGCTGGCTCTTCTCCAGGGCCAAGCTCCTGATTCTCGACGAGCCGACTCAGGGAGTGGATATCGGAGCCAAGTTGGAGGTCTATCAGGTAATCAATGAACTGACGGAGCAGGGAATTAGCATCATACTCATCAGCTCCGACTATCCGGAGCTCCTGGCAATAAGCGACAGGATTGCAGTCATTCGAGATGGCCGCATCCTGCATGTCGCACCTGCAAATGAGCTCAACGAATACAAACTTCTTTCAATCGCCTCAGGGGCCGATGCCAGCAACGGCAACGGAACCCTCCGCATGTGAAGGCGCAGGTATCCGATAGCTAGCACACGCGAATAGAGAGGGAGATCGGTTTGGAAAGCCTTGCCAGATTCTTTCGGTCGCCCATCGCCGGCCCACTGAGCGCATTGATCTTGGCGGTCATAGTCGTTTCACTATCCACAGATCGCTTCCTTACAGCCCAGAACCTGTCAAATGTCTCGCTACAAGTGAGCGGCGTGGCAATCGCAGCCATTGGGAGCACGCTCGTCATTCTGACGGCGGGCATTGATCTCTCGCCGGGTTCGCTCGTGGCCCTGACGGCCTCCATTCTTGCCGTGCTGGTGAAGATTCTGGGGCTGCCCCTACCCTTGGGGATTGTGCTAGCGCTGATTATGGGGGCAGGGCTTGGAGCCATCAACGGAGGACTAGTCGCCTACGGCCGGATCCCTTCCTTTATCGCGACCCTGGCAACTTTCAGCATATTCCGGGGATTAGCATTCTTGGTTACTAAGGGAACTCCGATTTTCTCGATTTCTCCAAATCTGGATCGCCTCTTCTATGGTCGGATAGCAGGGATACCTCTACCGGTCATTTATGTGGCGGTGTTGTACGGCATTACCTTTGTGTTTCTTAAGTACACAAGCCCTGGAAGGGCCATCTACGCGGTGGGAGGCAACGAGTCCGCTGCGCGGCTCTCGGGCATCCAGGTCAAGCGGATCCACCTGCTGGTCTTTGTCCTGGCAGGCCTGACGGCCGCCATTGCTGGTGTAATGATCGCGGCCCGGTTGAATTCCGGCTCACCGAACTACGGTGTGGCCATGGAATTAGCTACCATCGCGGCGGCAGTGATCGGCGGAGCCAGCTTGGCAGGAGGCGAGGGCAACATCGTGTCTACACTATTTGGCGCGCTGACCGTAGCTGTAGTCCAGAATGGATTGAACCTGAATGCCGTCCCTGCTGCTTACCAGAACATTACTTTGGGAGTGATCATCGTCCTGGCTGTCGGAGTGGATATGTGGAGCAGCGACGTGGGGCGCGGCTTGTCACGAGTCTTTTCCTTCCGACGAAAGGAAAACAGCTAAGCCGATTTTTCACGGACCAGCACCAGGCCGGGGAGTAATTCCAATTGGTAGTGATGGCATACCGGTTTTTGGCCCGTCCAGCAAACGGAACATCAGGAGGTGACTTTACCAATGTACACGCATGGAAGATCACAGGGCTGCCGCATTAGCCTCGACTATGAGTACAAGGGCATGCGCATTGCGTACTTAGAGAATGAGCTGCTGAGGGTCGGAGTGCTGCTGGACAAAGGCGCGGATATCTTCGACTTCACCTACAAACCAACCGATCTGAATTTTTTGTGGCACTCACCCATTGAGATGCGCCGACCCTTCACATCTACGAGCGCGCTTCCCGAGGGTGCGTTCCACGATTACTACTACGGAGGCTGGCAGGAGGTACTTCCCTCCGCCGGCTGGGCTTCCGACCCTTATCTGGGAACCTATCAAGGACTGCATGGGGAGGTATCGCTGCTTCCCTTCCAGGCCCAGATCGTGGAAGACCTGCCGGAGCGGGTGTCGTTGACGGTATCTACCCGCACCTACCGCTCTCCGCTCAAGCTTCAGCGAACGATGAGCCTCGAAAAGGACCGGCCGGCATTGCTCATTCAGGAACGGCTGGAGAACGAAGCTCCGGTGGAGTTTGCGATCATGTGGGGGCATCATCCGGCCTTCGGCGAGCCATTCCTGGACAGCAGCTGCATCGTCGAGACCGAAGCTTCAGAAGTGGAAGTGCTCGCCTATCACGACAACGGGCTATGGGAACCCGGCGGTGGCTACGAGTTCCCTCAGGTCATGAACCGAAGAACGAACGAACTGCAGGACGTCACCCATGTGCTGCCGCGAGATACCGGTTCCGTCGATGTGGTGTTCTTCAAGGATTTGAAGCAAGGCTGGTACGGGCTGACCAATCGGGACAAGCAGGTGGGCTTCGGAATGGCCTGGGAAGCTCAACTCTTCAAGTACCTGTGGATGTGGCAAGTCTATGGAGGCCACGACGACTACCCCTGGTACGGGCGCACGTACAACTGTGCGCTGGAGCCATTCACCAGCTATCCACCTGCGGGAGTGAAGAATGCGATTGAAAACAAGACCGCGTTAATAATGAAACCCGGGCAGGTCATCGAAACGGAGTTGGCCGCGGTCGCCTACGAGGGCTCCGGTGTGAAAAAGATCGGCGTCGACGGCTCGATCGAGCTGAGATGAGGATATGACGATGAATAAGGATCAAGCACTGAAGATCATTCTGGACACTGGGGTCATCGCCATAATGCGTGCCAAAAGCAGCGATCAGCTGCTCCAGGCTGCAGACTCGATCAGGTCTGGGGGGGTGCAGGTCATCGAGGTCACGATGACGACGCCGGGCGCGTTAAAAGTAATCGAGGAGGCTCGTGCTCGCTACGGCGAGGAGGTGCTCTTCGGTGCGGGGACCGTGCTGGACGCCGAAACGGGACGGACGGCAATCCTGGCCGGCGCGCAGTTTATCGTCGGGCCGACGCTGGATTTGCCGCTGATCGAGCTGTGCCACCGCTACTCGATTCCAGTGATCCCGGGCGCCTTCACGGCCACCGAGGCATTGAGCGCATGGAACGCCGGGGCAGATTTGATCAAGATCTTCCCTGCCAGCGTCGGCGGTCCTAAGTATTTCAAAGCGATCAAGGCACCCCTGCCGCAACTGAAGCTTTGCCCCGTCGGCGGCGTGAATCTCGATACCGCGTCGGAGTTCATACAAATGGGAGCAGATGCCTTAGGGGTCGGCAGCGCGCTGATCAATCAGAAGCTGCTCGACGAGGGAGACTTCGACGCACTTGCAGCGCGCGCACAGCGTTTTAGGGAAGAGGTCGAAAAGGGAAGATCGAGCTAGTCCAGGCCCCCCTCAGGGGACTCCGTACTGCACAATGAAGGCCGCTTGGGCCTTCATTGCGCGTCTGTGAGCTCGATCGACGATCATTCTAGCTGGCGCAGCCGCTCAAGGTCCTCAGGCGTGTCCACGTCCAGCAATATCGAGTCGTCCCATTCCACAAATTCAGGTTCAAATCGCCGGAAGATTGCCCTTCCCCCCTGGTCGCCGCTGAGCGATTGGAGATCGGAATAGGTCTTCCGGTCGAACAGCACTGGATTGGCCCTTCGCCCTCCGGCCCAGGTTGCGACCAATGGCGCCAGCGTCTGGCGGTGACGCTCAATCAGGGCGCTGACCAGATCCGGCCCCACGAAGGGCAAATCGGCCAGCAGGAACACGACCCCCTCCGTTCCTTCCGATGCCGCCTCAAGTCCAAGCCGGACTGAGCCGCTCTGACCCGCTCTCCAATCCGGGTTTTCAATAATGTCGATCGCTTCGCCCGCCAGCACTTGACGCAGTCCGTCCGCCGTTTCGCCGACGACCACGACGACTGGGCCCAGGCCGCCTTCCACGCCTGCGCGTACCGCGTGCCAGACCAACGGGTGGCCTCGCCACTGGATCAGCTGCTTCGGCTCACCCAACCGCGAAGAGCCGCCGGCGGCAAGCACCACTCCCGCCACGCGCCCGCGCACCTCCCGCACTGGATCCTCTTCAAGTACGGAAGCCAGCGCGACCGACTGGATTCGACCGGTTCCTAACAAGGCCTGCGCGATCTGACGCCCAGGTTCCATGGCGGAGCCCTCGGCCTTGTTGAGCAGCACCCGGACTTCCGCGCCGTCCGGTACCCCTTTCAATCCACCCTGCTCCGCGGCAAGCACGGCCGCCAGCTCGACCGGCCCGACCTCGGCTTCCTGCGGCGTATCCAGCACGGCCGCGACGAACTCCGGTCGGTGCACGACCTCAGACTCGATCGCCTGACCCAGGGCATCCAGGCCGGCCATCGGGACAACCAGATCCACAAACTTCGGGATGGCCGGCTCGTGTTCGGCAGGCGCCTTCAGGCTGCGCCCCTGGGCGCCATCGGCCTCGATAAGCAGTACCGATCCGTTTTCCGATGCGAGGTGGTGAAGCTGTTCCAACGTGGAATCTGAGGGTGAGCTCCACTTGTCCTCCACCGCCGGGCCGGTAACGAGCACCGACCCGTGCTCCGCTAGCAGGTCGGGCAATGCAGTAATCTGATCTTGGGTGGGATCGACGAGATGATGATTGCCCAGATCACGCTGGTTGTGCCCGAGCCGAGTGGTGGTCGTAATGACAAGGGAGTTGGGCTCACTATCGGAGGTTTGCGCGATCTCCTGCGCCATCCGGCGGATGGCGCTCGTCTTGCCGCCGGCTCCCGTAAAGGCAACCGCAAGACCCGGCACGATACGGAGCGCTCTACTTAGCTGCATGCCATAGGGCTAGCTCTCTTTAATTGGAAGAGGCAGCCAGCTGCTTTCGGATGGTGCGTTGGCTGAGCAGCGCCTCCAGTACGCCGCCTCCGACCGCCAGCGATTTATCGGAGATCAAGCTGCACAAGCCTAGATCCTGTCGCGGATCGAGATCCCCCACCTTGACGCCTGCCTCGACCTCAATACCGCCGTGGAGCAAGCCACGCAGTGCTCCATCGAAGGCGGCAACGATCGCGACGCCATCGACTTGAGCAAGAACCTCACCGGATTTCACCAGGGTGCCGATTTCAGCTGCCGGCTCAAACACCCCGTCTGCGGGGGCACGCAGCACCCGGTCAGCATCATGCCCATGAACCGAATCGGGAATGCCGGTGTCCGGTTGCGCGGCGCCCTCCCAATAGACTCTTCCCATGCGATGGCCGCGATTGGTCTCAACAACGGCATGCGCGTGGAATCCGACCGTAAAGCCTGGGCCAAGGCCGACCACGAAAGGCGCGGCACTAAGATCTAGATCGGGTTCCGCTTTCGTCATGCGCGCATCCACCAAGGCCGCAGGTTCCAGATCATTCCGAATCGCTGCGGTTGGATCGACCAGGACGGGGATCGCGCTCCGATGGAGCACGGCGGACGCTTGCGCGGCGTCGCTAACCCGCTCCCCGCGCAGATCCTCGACGGCGACCGATCCCGCGTAGACCGCTTCAGCCAGTGAAACCAGTCGTCGCACCGCTCTCGGCTGCTCGGTCTCGGTGACCACGACTCCGAAGCCGCCGCGCCAGAGACGTGCAGCAACTCCGGTGGCGAGATCACCCCCGCCGCGTAGAAGGATCAGAGGTGCTAGATGGGTCATGGATTCCCACTGGGCTGCGACTTGCTTATCGGTTCGGCGAGAGCGGTGGGCCCTCTACCACCCTGGCCTAGTGGCGGTGGCGCGATTTCAATCTCCCCGGATGCCCCACAGCACCCGCTCCGGAGTGAGCGGGAACTCATCGAACCAGACGCCCGTGGCATTGTGCACGGCGGCCACAACCGCAGGCGTCAGCGGTATGAAAGGCATTTCGGCCATTCCGCGCACGCCCCAGGGGCCCCCGGGATCTTCGTATTCCAATATGACGGATTTCACGCGCTCGGGGATGTCCCCGATACCTGGGATGAGGTAGGTCGAAAAGAGCCCGGTCTGGACTTCGCCGCCCTCTTGACGAAAGTCCTCCAAAATCGCATAGCCAGCCGCCTGTACGACGCCGCCCTCGATCTGTCCGCGTACGCCCTGTGGATTGACCACTCGCCCGACGTCGTCTGCGCAGACGACGTCCAGAATGCGCACCGCGCCCGTCTCCGTGTCGACTTCGACCGTTGCCGCTTCAGCTACGTAGCCATAGGCAAAATTGGGTTCAGTTTGGCCCGTCTCGGGATCGAATGGCGTGGTGGGAGGCGGCCGATACTGATATTTGGCGATGGCCGGGCGATCCTCATCCTGCCACTTCACCATCGCCGCTTCTACTGCGCCGCGTATGGCATGGCCCGCCATAAAGGTCATTCTGGATGCAGAGGATGAGCCGGAGTTTTCGCTGGTGGCTGTGTCCGATGGGTCGAGCCGCACCTTCCCAAGCGGCACCCCTACCGCCTCGGCCGCCATCTGCACCAGGGCCGTGTGAGCCCCCTGTCCGACCTCGGCGCCGGCGTGGCGAAGGACAACTTCTTCAATCTCTTCACCTCCATGAAGCTCAACCGTCGCCCAGCATTGCTCCGGGAAGCCGAACGAGAAGCCCACGTTCTTGAAGCCGCACGCTACGCCGATCCCTCGGCGTAGGTGGGGCTCAACTGGTTGCTCCACATCGGGGGCGACCCAGCCGTCGTTGGTTCTACCCCACCCCGCATTCTCCGCGCAGCTTTCAATCACCCGATCCAATGTCACGCCCTCGGGAAGCGGCGATCCGACGGAGAGCAAATCGCCTTCCTTTAGTACATTTCGGGCGCGCAGTTCAACCGGGTCCATGCCCAGCGCGACCGCCAGCTTCTCCATTTGCATCTCGGCCGAGAACGCCGCCTGCGGCCCCCCGAAGCCGCGAAAGGCTCCGCCCGGGATGTGGTTGGTATAGACCGAGTAGGCATCTACCTTCACGTTGGGGACACGGTAGGGGCCGGTACACATCAGCGTTGCGTTACCCAGCACCTTGGTCGAAGTGCTAGCATAGGCTCCACCGTCCTGGATGACCTGCACTTCCGCCGCCAGCAACTTGCCTTCCGCGCTCACTCCCCATTTGGAACGCAGAACAAAAGGATGCCGCTTGTGGTGGCCGTAGATGGATTCCTCGCGCGACCAGATGATCTTGACCGGTCGATCGATCCCCCGCTCGTGCAGCCGCCACGCCGCCAGTGCCAGCACGATCTGCACCGACATGTCTTCCCGGCCGCCGAACGCGCCGCCGACCGCGGCGTATCTCACGCGGACCTTGTCCACGGGTAAATCCAGCGCGTGTGCGATCTCCTCCTGATCCTCATGGGTCCACTGGCCAGCTATCTGGACCGTCACCCGGCCTTCATCATCGATATAAGCCAGTCCGGCCTCCGGTTGGAGATAGGCATGCTCTTGAGCTGGAGTGCGATATTCGCTCTCGATCACTACCGCCGCTTCGGCAAACCCCGCCTCGACATCCCCCTTCCGAATGCGATTGTGTTGGAAAATGTTGCTCTCTCGATCCGGATGAAGCAGCGGGGCCCCTTGCTGCATGGCTTGCTCAGGATCGGTAATTACTGCCAGGTCTTCAAATTCGACCTCGATCAACTTCGTCGCCTCCGCTGCGATCTGCTCGCTCTCCGCCACAACAAGCGCCACCTGGTCCCCGATGAAGCGCACCCGCTCCGCGTACGGCTTGCTGGAGCCGGGGCCGCACAAAACGGGCTGATCATTCAGGAGCATTCCGTACTCATTGACCGGAACGTCCTTCGCCGTGAACACGCCCAGCACGCCGGGAACCGCTTCCGCGGCCGAGGGATCGAGCCGACGAATGATGGCGTGGGGGCGGGCCGCGAAAAGGATCTTCATGTAGGCCTGATTAGGCATGTCGATATCGCCCGGGAACAGCGCTTCCCCCGTCACCTTGCCGAGCGCATCGACGCGCGAAACTGATTCACCGATCAAGTGTGTGTCCTCCGGCTTTCTGAACTCTAGGTTATGTAAACCGCGCTATCGGCGAGGTTTTCGCCGGCGCTTGGGCGTGGGGAGGTCGTACTCTCCGGGCTGCACAGGAAAGAAGATGGCGTACAAGAAATTCACGAAAGCAAATGCGAACAGCAGAAACGTCAGAGCTACCACGAAACGAACCAGATTGCCGCCCGCGAGGAAACTGCCGATCCCGCGTACATTTGGATTGATCACCTCGGGCGGGAGGTAGATCCAGCCGTTGATTGCATTCTGAACCAGGAACCAATTCGCGAACAGGAATCCCAGCGCACCGATCGCCACGACAAGCAGGCAGCCGACCCCGCGCCATACCGGGTTCATCTTCTTGGCTTCCTTGCGTTCTCGTTCGTGTTGCTGGAACTGCCATGAGCTTCTTCTACCCATGTGTCCCTCCCATCCTGTGGTGCCCAACCTCACTAGCCAAATTGATTTCCTGCCTCGATCCCCATCGACCGCCGCAAGACGAGTCTCGATCTCCTCCTGCCACAAACCTTCGCGGTCCTACGTCTTTCTTCTATCCCAAAACATCGCGGTCCTGCCTCCTCCTTCTGTCCCAAACCTTCACGGTCTCTCGTACTACCTGATGTCCGCCCGCGTCCACCGCAATTGGCTATGCGCAAAGGAACGACCGGGCAGCTCCCACTCTATTTGCGGCCTTTTCCGCCGTCTACGGCAAATTAGAACTATCCCTACTGAGCTCGGCCGCGCGTTCGAATGCGCTCACAATCGAATAATACCCGGTACAGCGGCACAGATTGCCGGTGATGGATTGGCGTATCTCCTTAGTATCCGGATCGGGACGCTCCTCCAACAGCATGGCACCCGACATCAGGAATCCCGGAGTGCAATACCCGCACTGGACCGCACCCGCCTCGATGAATCCCCGTTGAATGGGGTGCAGCGCGCCATCACTTGACAGACCCTCTACGGTGCGGATCTCGGCGCCGTGAGCCCGGGGAGCAGGGACCATGCAGGCCATGACTGCCATGCCGTCCAGGTCGACGGTGCAAGCCCCACACTCACCCTCCGCACAGCCCTCCTTAGTACCCGTGAGACTCCCTTCTTCTCTCAGCAACCGGAGCAACGTTTTCCCCGAACCCGATTCGAATTGATAGGGGCGGCCATTGATCACGGTTTCGATCGTCCCGGGATGTACGGTCGACTCGGTGAGCTCCCGCGACCAGTGCCGCTCTTCCGGCCCCCAGAGGGTGACGGGAGCCTCGGGATAGTCGGCGCGCTCCGTTCCGTCCGCCAGGCTCTGCAATGCCCGACGAGTGCAGACGCGCACCATCTCCGCTCGGTAGCGTGCAGAAGCTCGGACGTCGTCGATCGGGGAGGCGGCCTCGACCGCCAGTTCGCTCGCCCGCCGGATGGTCTCGTCGTCGAGCGCTTTACCTCGCAAGTAATCCTCCGCCGCTTCCGCTCGCACGATCGTCGGTTTCACCGAACCCAACGCGATGGAGGCCTCCACTACCTGGGCGTCTTGCATCTCAAGCACCGCGGCGATATTGACGATGGAGATGGCCTGGGCACGGCGCAAACCCAGCTTGATGAACGTCGAAGGGCTCCCCTCGGGCGGCGCCGGGAAGGCAATGTCGGCCATGAACTCGTCGTCCTGCATTACGGTCTGGCGTACGCCGGTGTAGAAGTCCTTCAGCGGGACTATGCGCTCGTCAGAGGTGGATCGAAGAGTCACCTGCGCATCGAGCGCCATAAGCGGAGTGATCGAATCGTTGGCGGGCGAGGCGGTGATCAGGTTTCCCGCAACCGTGCCCCGATTGCGGATCTGCGGGGCGCCTACCTCCCAGCAGGCACGGGCGAGCGCGTAGGCGCGCTCAATGATCAGCTCAGAAACGGCACAGTGGTTGTGCGTGACGAGCGGGCCGAGGTGAATCCATCCATCGTCATCCAGAGTGATGTGATCCAGCCCTGGGATACGCGTGATATCGATCAGGCCATGCAGGTCCGGCCGCAGGCCGCCCTCAATCTCGAGGATCAAATCCGTGGCGCCGGCCACGATGCGCGCCGAGCCGGCGTATTTGGCAAGCAGATCGACCGCCTCGTCCACGGAACGAACGGTATGGTAGCGCTCCCACATCGTGTGCTCAGCGCTCCTTAGGTCGCACGGGCCTCATGCCTGTTTCCGAATCTTGGGCTTGTGCGCCATGTGCTCGCCACTGCCGCCCCTGCGCAGCATGATGATCTGGGCCAGCATACTGATCGCGATTTCCTCCGGCGTTTCGGCGTTCAGTTCGAGACCCATCGGAGACACAACCCGCGCGATCTTCTCTTGCGAGACCCCTCGCTCGGCCAGCTGCTGCGCGCAGGCATCCCAGCGACGCTTGGATCCAATCACTCCGATATATCCGGCCTCACTGTCCAGCAATAGTGGCAGGCCGTCCACATCGACCGGCACGCCGCGCGTTGTCAGCATGAGGTAGGTTTCGGGAGTGATAGTGATCTTGCCGGGCAATTCAGCCAGCGGCCCCTGGATGTACTCATCTGCCCCGGGCACCGCCTCCGGCGTGGCGAATTCGGGACGGTCATCGGAGACGATGACGCGAAATCCCAGCCAATGGGCCAGATGGGCGACGGAGCTTCCGACATGCCCTCCGCCGACGACGACCACTGTAGGTGAGGGTCTCACTGCCTCCACGAATACCTCCATCTCTCCGCCACAGACACCCGCGTCACCCTGCTCAACATCCCGGAACTTATAATGCAGGTTCTTCGGGAGGCCATCCTCCAGGGCCGCCAGCGCGGCCTGGATCACGCGGCCCTCGAGCTGGCCGCCCCCCACGGTTCCCTCGATCTGACCGTCGGGATGGATGAGCATGCGGGTCCCTTCGTGCCTGGGGACCGATCCGGTTGTGTGCACGACCGTGGCCACTGCCACAGGCTTCCCGGCCTCCTGAAGCTCTGCAATTCGGGCGAAAAACCGATGAGTCGACAGCCGAGGCCTCCGGGATCAGGCTTTCGCCCTCAGCTCGCGCCAGACCCGTTCGGGAGTGATCGGCGCGACGTTTACGCTTGCGCCGCAGGCGTCGAGCACCGCGTTCCCCACCGCGGGTGCCACTCCGTCCATTGGGATCTCCGCAACCCCCTTCACGCCAAACGGGTGGGAAGGCTCGAAGGTTTCGATGAACATGGTCTCCAGCTCGGGCATCTCATGCGCGGAAAAGATATGGTAGTCGGTGAAGTCCACCTCACGCGGGTGGCCCGCCTCGTCATACAGCATCTCTTCACTCACCGCATAGCCCAGTGCCTGGGTCATACCCCCTTCGATCTGGCCCGAGGCGGTCAGTGGATTCACAATCACTCCGGAGTCTACCGCTATGACCAGCCGATCCACCGTCACCTGACCAGTCTCGATATCCACCGTCACTTCTGCAAATTGAGCTACGAACGGCGGAGGCGCAACCGGTGAGACGTAGGACGCTACGCCCATGATCTGCTCCTGGTGCTCATGATGAAGCGCATTCAGTGCCACCTCTTCCATCGTGACCGAGCGCCCATCCGGAGCCCAGGCTTGAGAGTCGGCCAGAGTGATCAGCTCGGGCTTGACCTGCTCACCGCCTCGCTTAGAGAGCATACGGGCGGCTCGAGCTCGAATGCGTGCTGCGACCTGTTCCGCGGCTCCGACGACGGCTGCGCCGGAAATGTAGGTCGTACTGGAGGCATAGGCCCCCTTGTCGAAGGGGGTGAAATCGGTGTCGGAAGAGTAGATCACGATGTCATCCAGCGGCACGCCCAGCACCTCCGCAGCCTGCTGCACCAACACCGTATCGGATCCGGTTCCCAGATCGGTTGCGCCGACCAGCAGATTGAAGGACCCGTCGTCGTTGATCTTGATGCTTGCGCCGCCCATGTCCAAATAGGGAATCGCCGTTCCTTGCATTGCCAGTGCTACCCCGATGCCGCGACGAAGATAGGGCTTTCCGGGGACCGTGTGCCAGTCCTCCCGGCCGTACTTTTCAACCCAGCCGGAGGCGGCGATTCCCTGCTCCACGCACTCTTCCAGACCATTAGTGTGGATGATCTCAGGTATTGGTTCTCGGCCTTCTGACCACGCGGTGCTGAAGGGCTGAATTTCTCCCGCTCGGAGCGCGTTTTTCAGCCGAAACTCGAGCGGATCCAGCTCCAGCTGCCTTGCGATGGTCTCCATATGACGATCGACGGCCCAGAACCCCTGCGGCACGCCATAGCCGCGGTAGGCTCCGGAGGGCGGCGTATTGGTGTAAACCACATCGGCGTGGAAGCGAATGTTGGGCGCCTCTCGGAATTCGCCGTCACCCACGTAAAGCGCCATGCTTTTGTGGCCTGCGTTGCCAGCCACCGTCAGTGCGTGGCAGCCATAAGCCCCGGTGTCGCTCAGGCAGTACATTTCATTGGCGGTGATCGTGCCGTCCTTCTTGAGGCCGGTCTTCATCTTCAGGCGCATCGGGTGCCGCGATCGGCCGGCGTGGAACTCCTCTGCCCGTGTGTATTCAAAGCGCACTGGCCGGCCGGTAGCAATCGTCAGATGCGCCGCAACATCTTCGATCATCACTTCCTGCTTGCCGCCGAATCCGCCGCCGATGCGGGGTTTGACCACTCGGATGCGCTTGGGCGGCAGCCCGAGCACCGGTGCCAGCTGCCGTCGCACATGAAACGGGACCTGCGTGCTGGTGCGGATGACCAGGCGGTCATCCTCGTCCCAATAGGTAAGAACCACATGCGGTTCGATGGACGCCTGCTGAACCTTGGGGACCTCATAGGTCCCCTCTACGATAAGGTCCGCCGCCTCGAATCCTTTCTCGACATCACCGATATCAACACGAATTTCGGCTGCCAGGTTGCGGCTGGGATCCGACTGCTCAAAATCGACGTATTCCGGCTCATCATGAATCTGCGGCGCGCCCTGCTCCATTGCATTGCGCGGATCCAGGATGGCGGGAAGTTCCTCATATTCGACCTCGATCAGCTCGAGCGCTTCCTTGGCGGCTTGCTCGGTCTCGGCCGCCACAAGCGCCACTCGATCGCCCACGAAGCGCACCTTGTTGTCTAAGGAAAATGCGTCGAGCGGACCGGGGATGGGATCCGATTGCCCGGCGGTGGTATACACCACGCGGGGGAGGTCTTCCCAAGTGAGCACCGCCGCTACTCCTGGATGCTCACGCGCTTTGGAAGCATCAATCTTCTGGATGCGGGCATGCGCCAATGGGCTCTTCAGGATCTTGGCGGTCAGCATCCCCCTCATTTCTATATCCGCTGCAAAGGCCGGCTTGCCCTGGACCAGCTTGACCGCGTCGACTTTACGCGCCGGTTTGCCTACGATTCGGAGAGACTCGACCTCAGGAACAACTTTGATACGCGGCATCACGCGCGTCAAGAGCTCCGGCCCAGCGTCAGGCGTGCCTAAGGAGGGCGCATCCTCAATTCCAAAAAGCTCGGGAGGAGCCAGAATCGCGCCGTCGATGGGTTCGGGGGTCTCTCCGCGCAGCACCGCCGCCGCCCGCAGGATGGCCTGAACCGGCTTCAGGTAGCCCGTACAGCGGCAGAGTATTCCGGAGAGCGCCTCGCGAACCTCTTGCTCGTCAGGGGTGGGGTTGTTGCTAATCAGTGATTGTGCGGCCAGCACCATAGAAGGGGTGCAGTATCCGCATTGAATAGCGCCCGTCTCGACGAATGCCTCCTGAATGGGGCTCAGCCCGTCGGTGCGTCGCCATCCTAGTTCGGGGTGTTGCCCGACAGCCTCTATGGTCTGAAGGTCCTTTCCATCCGCCTGCGCGGCCAGCATCACGCAGGTGTTGACCGGCAGTCCATCCAGTAGGACCGTACAGGCGCCGCACTCCCCGGTCTCGCAGCCGTGTTTGACGCCAAAAACCGCAAGGCTATCGCGCAGAGCCGCTAACAGCGTCGTGGATGAGGGAAGCTCCAGTTCGACCGGCTGACCGTTCAGGCTAAATTCGATCTTCATGGGAGGAAATCCTTCGCGCAGCAATGACGGAGCATGATCCTGGATGTGCGCCTCATTTCGGATGTACCTCCGTTAGCAGCCTGGCTACGAGCGTGGCAGCCGCGGAGGAGCGATATTCGGCGCTGGCCCACTGGTCGCTGGCATCCGCGTACATGGCCCCAGCCCGTTGCGCGGCCTCCTGAGCATCGGAAGTCTCGTCCCGTGACAATAGCTGCGGGTGGGGTCCGAAGCCACCGAGCGCGACCAGCACCCTGGTCTCCGCCCTATCTACCCCGACTGCCACGCAGAGCAGCGGCCGATCCGCAGGCGAGCGAGCCACCTGCGCGTATCGCAGACGGCTTGGATTGGCGGCGTGGATCGCCGTGATCAGCTTGCCGTCGGTCCGATCGGCGCCCCTACCCAGGAATTCGCCCAGCGAGACGCGTTCGTCACCCGGCGCGACTTCCAGCTCTGCATCTAAAGCCAGCAGGACGGTCAGCAGGGCCGAGCGACCATCGCCGGTTACGATCGTTCCGGCCACGGTGGCCTTGTTTCGGATGTTCCAGCCGGCTTCCAGCCGGGCGGCCCGCACCAGGTCGTCGGGGAGCAGTGCGGAGTTTTCAACCAACCCCTGGAGCGTGGCGGTCCCGCCAATAACCAGGGCTGCATCAGTGGCCCCAATCCGGTCGAGGCCCAGGTCCTGCAGATCGACTAGCGCCCCGATCCCGCGCAGGCGGGGCGTTAGCCACGTGCCGCCGGCCAGCGGCACGCCTCTTTCCAAAAGCTCAAGAGCTTCATCTAGAGTTTGGGGCCGGTGGTATTCGAGTGAAGTCATGAGTCCCCTTAAGTGTCCGACGGCCGTCGAGAAAGTTTGGGTAGGCCGCAGCGGACGGATTTCAATCCGGATACACTTTCCAGCCCAATCGATCCAGTTCGCCCTCCTCGGCAAACGGATCGGGGTAATCGACCATCAGGGCTTCCACTTCCGCACCCAGGCTTCCATCCGGGAGCCGAATCTCAGCAGCGGCCTTCGACGCTCTGCCGCTCTCGCGTTCGATCCATCCAATCATTTGCAGCGGCTCGCCGGTCGGCACTTTCTTTCGATAGCGGAGAGTCATCCTCGCGGTCACTTTGAAAGCGTTCGGATCCACCACCATTGCCGCTCGGGTCGCTACTTCGTCCAGCATGGCAGCCACGATTCCTCCATGCACGGTACCGGGATAGCCCTGAAACTGATCTGGCACCGTCGCTTCCGCATAAACCGTTCCGCTTTCATCGTAGTAGAAGGCCAGCTGAAGACCATGATGGTTCTCGACACCACAGACAAAACAATATTTTGAATTGGGCTGCTTGGTACGCTGTCGGGTGGTATCTGTCATGGAAATCTCCGATGATCAGCTCAATGGGCTGAAGGTGTCCACCAGAAGTTCGACGTCGCCGCCGACCGGGTAGAGGATAGGGGTTGTAGCGCCGTGATCGATGTACTCCTGAACCTTGGCGCGCGACTCCTCCGGAGTTCCTGAGGCCGTGATGCGCTCGATCAATTCGTCGGGAACTAAATGCTTCGCCTTTTGAATCTGCTCATGCGTTGCCGGCCAGCCCAGGATGGACTGGATCTCGGTCACGATTTCCTGCGATACTCCACTGGCCCTGGCGATGTGCGGCTGCTGAGCCAGGTATTGCGTCAGGAGCTCGCGGCTGCTGTCAAAAGCCTTATTCCGGTCCGGGTCTACCGAGCACACGACCAGTTGGGGTCGGTCGAGGTCATCCAGCGTGCGCCCCGCACGCCTGGCACCGATCTCCAAATGCTCCAGCGCCTCATCGTTGTACTCCGGTGGAACGCAGTAATTCAGCACCACGCCGTCGGCGATCTCTCCGGCGAGCTCCATCATCTTCAGCCCGGTAGCCCCAATCATGATCGGGACCTCGCGTGGCTCCCTGCGCCCGTGCACCACGTCCAACTCAATCCCATCTACGGAATGGAATTCACCATGGAAGGTGACGCGCTCCATATTAAGCAGTCTTCGCAAGAGCTCGACCGTCTCCCGCATGGCGGTGAGCGGTTTCCTCCGCTCGATTCCTACATTCTTGGCGAGCGGGTCCCACCATGCGCCGATGCCACAGATAACACGCCCGGGGGCCAGGTCGTCCAGGGTCAGGAAGGTGGCGGCCAGCAGTCCGATGTTGCGCGTCCAGTTGTTGATTACGCCCGAACCCACTTTTAGTTTCTCGGTCACTGCCGCATAGCCCGCCATGGGCACAATCGCATCCCGCACGAGCCTGGATTCGGCCTGCCAGACAGCCTCAAAGCCCTGCTTCTCCGCATACTGAACGTAGTGCAAGCCATCGCGCAGGTTGTGCGCGTCTTGCAGATAGAGAGCGACCCGTGCAGCCAAATTCCTACTCCTTTATCAGAGCAAAGCGATTTCGATAAATTTCGAGGTCTTCGGGGGCATCTAAATCCAGGCCAAGCGCCGGGAGCTCAATGATCTCAATTCGAGCCCCAGCAACCTCTGCTCGTCGGACGTGGTGATTGTAGCTGTCCGGCCCGAAGGCATATTCTAACTTGCCCAGGGGAGCCACCAACAGCGCGTTCGTCCCGCTGTGTGTCCTATCGGGTGAGATAACGACGACTGGCGGGTCCTGCGTCAGCTCAATCAAAGCCCTCACATCCGTTGCCTGAATCAGCGGCAGATCCGCTGGCAGCACCAAGACCGCCTTCGCGTTCGAATCCTGCGCGAGCGCCGTTGCCTGGCTCAGGGCTTTGTTAAGCTCGGGGGAGCCCCGCTCTTCCAGGGCCTCGGCCCCATGCTCTCGAGCCAAAGCCAATACCTTCGGATCCGCGCTGACGACCAGTGTCCGCTCCACCTCGGGGATTTCTAAGAGAACTTGCAGCGTGTGAAGCAGCATCTCCCGGCTGAGCTCCACGCGTTGGTCTGGGGTCAGCACGCCTCGCAAACGAGACTTGCTTTCATCCAGCGCCTTGACCGGAACGATGCCCCAGAGGCTCAAAGCGCGAGCTCCAATTCGCCGGCAAATTCCAGCACTTCTTGTGCGAGCCGCCGCCGGGCAGCGACCGAATCCATCACCGTATTTGTAACGAACGGCTGCACGCCTGTGGCGCGGATCGATTCCATCCATTCTGCGTCCGCCAGGTCGATCACGAAGGCCTCCAACTGTGGGTAGTGCTGCGCGACGACAAGGGCAGAGGGTTCCACTCCAAATTCCGCGTACATCTTTGCCGCGGGTCCTTTGATGGCCTTCCCACCAATAATCGGCGATACACCGATGGTCGGTCTGGCATACACGGCTTTAAGCATTCCAGGCACGGCCAAGATGGGGTCAAGACTAACCCAGGGATTCGAGGGGCAGAAGATCACCAGATCCGCCTCTCCCAGGGTCTCGAGCACTCCTGGGACAGGCGCCGCCGAATCCGCCCCACGAAACTCGAAGGATCGCACCACGGGCCCGCAAGCGCGGGCCACAAAATACTCCTGGAACGCGAGTTCGCCTTCATTGGTATCTACAATGGTGCGGATGGGATCGTCCGACATCGGAAGCAGCCGTACATGAATGTCCAGAGCCACGCATAGGTCGGCAGTGACCGCCGACAGCGTTTCCCCCCGCCGGAGCCTGCGAGTGCGCTCCATGTGAAGCGCCAGGTCCCGGTCTCCCAGGCGGAACCATGTGGGGCCGCCTAGCGTCTCAAGCGTCTCGAGAAAGGCCCACGTTTCATCCGCTCTTCCCCAACCCGTCTCAGGATTGGCCACCCCGGCTAGCGTGTACATCACGGTGTCGAGATCGGGCGAGATGCTCAAACCCAGGTGCTCGAAATCGTCACCGGTGTTGACGACCACCGTGAGGTCTTCGGCCGGCATCACCGCCGCCAGCCCGTCGACCAGTTTGGCTCCCCCCACGCCACCCGCCAACGCAACGACTTTCATGATTGTGTCCCCTCAATCATGGGCCCTCACAGGTAGACCGCTACTTCCTCCAGCGGCCTCCGCGCTTGCGCCCTCCCCGGGCCGGCCGGCCAGCCGAGGAGCACCAGGCCTTGAGGTTCCCAGGAAGACGGAAGGTCCAGCGCTGCGATCACAGCCTCCTGGGCGAAGAGCGGGGCACACATCCAGCACGCTCCCAGCCCGTGTGCATGGGCCGCGAGCAGTAGATTCTCGCCCGCCATGGCAATTCCTTGCACGGCCATTCGAAACTCGGCTCGTCTGCGCTCCCGATCCGGATACTTGTCCATGTCCTCCATGGTCAGGCATACGAGTATCGCCACCGGCGCGCCGGTGATCCGATTCCACGAGCGCTCAATGTCCTTCTTAATTTCATGCGGATCTTCGCCGTCTGACAGACGGTCCGCGCGCAGCTTCTCCCCCATCGCGCGCGCCAGTTTGTCTCGAGCATCAAATTCCCAGAGCACGGCAAACCGCCAGGGCTGACGATTGTGCGCCGAGGGTGCCTGGCATGCGGTGGACAACAGCCGATCCACCAACTCGAGCTCCAATGGAGCGTCGCTGAATTCGCGGACCGACTTCCGACTGTTTGCCAGGGCTTCAAATTCCGCAGGACCCGAACTCATTCGTTTGTACTTATCGAAGACGGCTCGATCTCGAAAATCACTCGCACTTCGCCCGGACGCAGCGGTCGAAACGGCACGCCGTGATATTTTTGCGACAAGCGTTCAATATGGTCGACCGCTCCTTCCTCGATCGGCTTGGCAGCTGCTCCGCGGATCTGAATAAACCGGTAGGTGTCGTTTGGATCCTGTATCACCAGGGCAACTTGAGGCCGGGCCGATAAATTCTTTTCCTTCACTCGGCCCCTGTTAGTGTTGATCCTCAGCCGGTTGTTTTCATACGAGAACCAGACCGGCGTGACCTGCGGACTCCCATCCGGCATCAGGGTTGCCAGGTAAGCCGCCGCCCGTTTCTCATCTGACAGCAGATCTAGGTGACTCTCAGGGAACATAGGGTGCTCCTAGTCCTGAATTAGGGCCGCGAGCGATGTTCCGTGCGGCGAGCGGGTTGGCTTTGCCACTATCGAAAGAGGTCAAATTCCTTAGGCCTCAAGATCTCCTGGACGGATCCTTCTCGGAGTGGATAAGGAAATCCACGCACGTGAACCACCGGCCGCTCTTCATCGCCCTGCCCCATCACGAGCGAGGCCGCCGCCGCCATCTCGTCCGCCAGACCTACTTGTGTGACCTTGAGCGTACGACCGAACAGGTCTGGCGTACCCCTTAGGTCCAACAAGGCCGGAAATCCGCTGACACCAATGGCGACTCCCTCCGTTCCCATGCGCCAGGCGCGTCCGTGCGAATCGATGATCAGGACTCCTAGCGATGCGCCAGTCGCGCGCTCGAGAGACTCCCGGATCTCACTTGCGGATCGCTCGGGATTCTCCGGCAGCAGCAGCACGGTCTGATGGCCTTCCACGTTCGAGTGATCCACGCCGGCGTTCGCACACACGAATCCCAGGCGGTGCTCGACAATGACCAGGCCGGGGCGTACGCGAAGCACTTCCCTGGATTCAGATAGGATCACCTCAACCAATCGGGGATCCTTTCGCGCCTCTTCAGCGAGCTTCAAGGCTGGTTTCGAAGGCTGGATCTGGCCCAGATCCACCAGCCTGTTTTCAGCCTTCGATACGACCTTCTGTGCCACGGCCAGCACATCGCCCGTCTCTAGCTCGATTCCGCTCTCTTCGGCGCTGGCGAGAATCAACCCTGCCAGGTCATCCCCAGGTCGGATCAACGGGATCCCCGGCAGGGCAGTTAAGGTCATCTGCATTGTAAGCGTGGCTAGGTCGGCGCCTGCTCTCCGGTAATACGGATGCCGGCGGATTTGATCTTGTAGCGCTTGTTGATGCCGATTAGCACGGGCACCAGGCCTTCCGCCACAACCGCATTTTGCAGACCCCCTGCGTCCCAGCCGGCCAGCCCGGCCGCCGCAACCAGCTGCATCGTCTGCTCTTTCGCCGCCTCGCTATCCCCACAGATCAGCACATCGCTGGCGATCGGGCCATCTTGACGAAGATGGGTATGAGAAATGACGTGAAATGCAGCGGTGACCGACACCTCATCGCCAAGGATTTCTTGCGCTTCCTGCGCCGCACTGCCAGCGGGCGGCATCTTCACCAGCGTCGCTTCGTCCTCATCCAGCGGCACAGTTACATCTACCAAGAGCTTGCCCGAAAGCTCATCCTTCAGCGCTTCCAACGTGTCGCGTTGAGCGGGATACGGGACGGTCAGGACCGCGATATCGCATGCCCTGGCCGCATCGGCATTTCGCATGCCTTCCACAAAATCCCGTTCCAGACGCGCATTCAACTCTTTTGCGACGCGTTTCGCCTTTTTGCTTGAGCGAGATCCGATGATCACGTGGTAGCCGGCCCTGGCCCAGCGGTAGGCCAGTCCGGTGCCCTCGTTGCCGGTTCCGCCAAGTATTGCCAGGGTCAGGATCAATCGATCGGTCATAGATGCTCCATGGGTACGTTGCCCTGATACCGATCCCACACGGCCAGCGCCAGTGCCCGAGAGTGGGCGGTGATCTCCGCCTCGTCCAGAGTGAGAAGCTCCCGATCCCGCATCAGCACATTGCCGGCCACGAGGGTCGTGGTGACCATGGATTCGTGAAAGCCGAACAGGATGTGCCAGGGGAGATTATCAGCGGACAGGGGCGTTGTGGGATGGTAATCGACAAAGATCAGATCGGCATGCGCACCGGGCTCGATCACTCCGACCGGCGCGCTTAGAAAGAATTTTCTTGCTAGAGCAGAATTGTTGCGCACGGCCATTTGGATGATGTCCCCACCGCCCATGCGCCGTGGGTCTCGCCGCCACACCTTGTGCACAAGATAAGCGGTCTTCCACTCTTCCCACATGGCATTCGAAAAGCCATCGTTGCCCAGGCAAACATTGACGCCGGCGCGCATCATCGATTCCACCTCCGCTACTCCGACGGCGTTATTCATGTTCGATCGCGGCTGATGGCTCACCCAGCTACCGCTGTCCGCGAGTATTTCAATCTCACGCGTATCTACGTGCACAGCATGGGCTACGATCGTGCTTTCGCTCAGGATACCATGCTTTGCCAGGCGGTCGACCACGCGCATCTCGCTCTTGTTCTGGCTGTCATATTCATCCGCCTCATGCTCTGCCACGTGGATGTGGAAGCCGGTCCCCGCCGGTGCGCGCTCGGCACAGGCGTCCAGCGTCTCGTCCGATAGCGTCAGGCTTGCATGCAGTCCAAAGCTCGCCGCCAGCCTGCCATCGGCAGGCCGCTCCGCATCACAGCGCCGTATGAAGCGCACGTTTTCTGCGATCCCGGCCTGAGCCTTTTGCTCCCCATCCCGATCGGTGACTTCATAGCAGAGCACGGCTCGCAATCCTGCCTGCTCCACGGCGTCGCCGATGGTGTCCAGCGAGCCATCGATGGCATTCGGAGAGGCGTGATGGTCGATGAGCATGGTCGTGCCGTGCTTGATGGCATCCACCATTGATACCAGCGCCGAATAGCGAACATCCTCATCCGTCAGGGCCTTGTCCAGCGGCCACCAGAGCCTTTCGAGGATCTCAGGGAAATCCTTCGGTGCCCGCCCCGGAATCGCCATACCGCGCGCGAATGCACCGTAGAAATGCGTGTGGGCACAGATATTGCCCGGCATGACATATTGGCCTGCGGCATCCAGGCTCTCCTCGTCCGCATGCTTGGCGGCGAGTTCCTGGGTCGGGCCCAGTTCACGGATCAAACCGCCCTCGATATACAAGCCATAATCTTCGAGGATTTGGTTGGGTTCACCCCAGGTGATGACCTTGGCGTTCTGGATCAGCATTTCAGAAGTTCTCTCCGGCTATCGATCTTTATCCTATTGTATTCACTTGTTTATACTCCGACCTTGCTCTGGCCAGGTTGAGCCCGAGCCAGTCCAGGCTGATTGCTTATCTGCGTCCACCAGTCTTTATCTGGCTCATGTGCAGTTATGTTAACTTCCGCCGTTTAGCCCGGCCAGTTCAAGCGCGAGCCAGTCTTGATCGACAGGCAGGTGTTTGATCCGCACGCCGCATGCGTGGTAGATGGCGTTGGTGATCGCCGGCGTTGTGGGTATGCTCGTAATCTCGCCCACCCCCTTCGCTCCGTACGGCCCGTCGGCCGCCGGGTGCTCGACCGGGATGGAGACGATCTCGGGCGTATGCAGGATCCCCGGCATACGATATCGTGCCAATCGATCGGTGATCACTCTTCCCTGCTCCACAATGAAATGCTCGGTGATGGCATTGCCTAATCCCATCATCACGCCGCCTTCGACCTGACCCAGGAGTCCAAGCGGATTGATCACCTTGCCTACGTCGTTGGCTGCGATCACGCGTAATACGTGCACCTCACCGGTGTCCAGATTCACTTCAACCTCCGCCGCTTGAGCGGCAAACGAAAAGACAAAGTGCATGTCTCCGCCAGTACCCAGCGCCTGCGTGGTAGGTGCCCAATATTCGTAGGTCGCTCGAGCTTGACGGCCTTCTTCCTTCATGATTCCTACGGCATCGCCGAGCTCAACCTGGCGTCCGTTAACTTGTGCCAAACCTTCGTGGAATTTGATTTGCGCCGGAGGGACATCAAAGTGCTCCGCCAGGGTCGAGGCCATGGCCTGTTTGACGACATCGGTGGCGTAGCGAACTGCATTTCCGGTCACGTAGGTCTGGCGCGAGGCGGTAGTCGGTCCGCCGTCTGGCGTGAGATCGGTGTCCGACAGCAGCACCCGCACGCGGTCAGGCGGAAGCGTGAGCTCCTCCGCTGCGATCATCTGCAGCACCGCCACCAGCCCTTGTCCAATCTCAGCCGAAGAGGTCCTGACCTCTGCCGTGCCATCCTCATAGATTTCAACTTCGGCGGAGGCTTTGTCTGGAGCTCCACCCCCCAGGCCGGTGTTCTTGTAGGCGGCAGCCAGGCCCCAAGCGCGACGTATGCCGGGCTGACCTTCGGGCGTCTTAGAGACGAAGGGTTCTGTTGAGAACTCGTGCATCCTGGCCGACACCCGCTCGATGCACTCGACCAGTCCGACGCTCTCCCGCAGCTCCTGCCCGGTGTTGGTCAATGTTCCAACTTCCAGCGCGTTTTTCAATCGCAGTTCGATCGGGTCCATACCCAGCTGTCTCGCCAGATCATCCATGATGGACTCGATCGCGAACGCAGATTGTGTCACTCCGAACCCCCGGAACGCTCCCGCGGGTGGGTTGTTGGTGTACATCGCGTAGCAGTCGGCTTTGACATGCGGGACGACGTACGGTCCGGCGGAGTGAGTGGTGGCACGCGTCATGACCTTTTCGCCGAGCGAGGCGTAAGCGCCGGTGTCGCCATAGAGCTCGGTCTCCGCGGCCACGAGCGTCCCATCTGCCTTCGCACCCAGCTTCACACGAATTTGAGTGGCGTGGCGCTTCGGATGGACCAGCAGACTTTCGTGCCGGTCGTAGAGGATTTTGACGGGTCGCCCGGTGGCCTTGGCGAGCATCGCGGCGTGGATCTGGCCCGCGATGTCTTCTTTGCCGCCAAAGCCGCCTCCAATGAGCGTGCCGATAACTCTAACTTCATTATCGGCCATACCCAGACAGCGCGCGATCTGACTGCGGTCGGCATACGGGATCTGGGAACCGACATAGACCTCGAGGCGTCCCTCATCCGTAAGTCGCGCAATGGCACATTCAGGTTCGAGGAAGGCGTGCTCTGTGATGGCTGTGTGGTAGGTGTCTTCTATGATGATGTCAGCCTCTTCGAAGCCCGCCTTGAGATCGCCTTTCCGGACCTTGATGTGCTTGAGCAGGTTGCCGCTTTCATGTACTTCCGGCGCATCCGCCGAACGGGCCTGCACGGGATCCGAAACCACAGGCAGTTCCTCGTAATCGGCTTCGATGAGATCCAGCGCAAGCTGAGCCGCCTCAAGCGTGTCGGCCGCAACCAATGCGATCGCATCGCCGACATAGCGAACCTTCTCATCCACGCCCACCAGCGCCGGCCAATCCTTCACGACCAGCCCATGATGGATCTCGCCCTCGATGTCCTCTGCAGTCAGGACAGCCACTACCCCCTCCGCCTCGCTGGCGGCACTTATGTCGAGTCTACGCAGCACCGCATGGGGTCTTCCGGCTCTGAGGGTGGCCCCAAAGAGCATTCCGGGAAAGGAATAGTCGTCGGCGAACTTAGCACTTCCGTCGACCTTCTCCACCGCATCCGGCCGTGCAACGAGCTGCCCCACGACACGCGTATCGCCTGCAGTTGGCAAATCCGGCTCAGCAATGGCTTCGCCCGTTCGCACGCTGAGCGCGGCGGCCCGAATGGACCGAATGATGGTGGGATAGCCGGCGCAGCGACAGAGAGTGTCCTTGAGCGCCTTGCGGATCTCGGCCTCCGACGGATCGGGAATAGTTTCCAGAAGTGCCGCGGCGGTCATTATCTGGCCCGGGATGCAGAAGCCACACTGCACGGCGCCGTACTTCACAAACGCTTCTTGCAGTGGATGGAGGTGGCCGTTCTTGGCCAATCCCTCGATGGTTCGGACCGACCGACCGGCGGCTTTCATGGCGGGGTAGACACACGACAGCACCGGATGGCCATCGACCAATACAGTGCAGGTGCCGCATTCGGCCTCTCCACAACCTATCTTGGTGCCCGTGAGCTCGAGCTGGTAGCGCAGCACATCGGAAAGCATTTCCCCTGGCCCGGCACGCACGCGCCTCAGCTCGCCATTGACCTCGAAATCCATCATCTGAGGCTCAGGGTCGGGGCTACGATCGCTCATACTGCGTGCTCCACGCGAGACAAAGCCGCCTCCAGAGTCTGCCGCAGCAGGCTTGCAAGCAGGTGGCTCCGGTATTCTGCAGTGGCACGGTGCGGGCTGGTTCGCAGGCTCACTTCTCCGCTGAGTGCGTTCAGCGCGGCCGAGAAAGCAGCCTCATCGAGCATGTTCCCTTCGATGGCCTGCTCCGCCGCCCGAGCACGCAGCGGTCGCGGTCCGGCCGGCCCGATTGCCAGGCGAGCTTCCTGGATGATCCCGCCCTCGTCTAGATACAGTCGAACGGCCATATTCAGGATCGCGATGGCCACCCCCTGCGGGCGCATGACACGGCGAAACGCGGAGGCCTCACCCTCGCGCAACGCGGGAAAACGAAATCTCACTACCAGCTCGTGAGCGCGATCGAAGTTGGGCTCACCGGGAGAGACAAACAGCTCCTCCATTGGGACCCAGGTCGCACCTTGCGCGGAGGCGACCTGCGCCTCTGCGCCCAGCGCGAGCAGCGCTATCGTTCCATCGGCGGCTGGAAGTGCGTGCGCCACGTTGCCGCCCAAGGTCGCGACATTGCGCACCTGCGGCCCTCCGATGAGTTCGCACGCCTCTACAAGGGCGGTCGCATTGGCACGCACCAGTGCATCGTCAATCACCTCTCGCAGCGGAACGGCCGCGCCGATATGGATGGTCTCGTCCACCTGCCGGATCTCCAGCATCTCCTCTACGGCCGTCACGTCGACCAGAGTCTCGACCGCCGCGTGTCGGCCCTGATCCAAATCCAGCAGAATGTCTGTGCCGCCCGCAACTACCGCTACGGCTTCGCCGGAATCACTGAGCGCCGCCAATGTGTCCAATGCATCGGCCAGACTCTGCGGTCGCAGATACTGCTGCCAAAGGCTCATCTGTTTGAGAAGTACTTGGGACCGGCCGGCACTTATCGATGAGCGAGGATGCTCAACGCCGTCGCAGGTCCGCCCTGCGAACGACCACCGATCGGGCTAAGTCATTCTAGCACTTGTAATGGAGCCAATCAAGAAAAGAGGCCGCCAGCGTTAAGGGTCTCCACGTGCCAGCAGTCTGTGGGTTCACTCCAGGGTACCTGCAGGCCCAGAGGTTAAGGTCCCAGCTGACGCAGAAAGGTTGGACAACAGCTTACATCTAGCGGCTGCTTGTGCTGCGAAGAAAGTGCGTTCTGCCTGCTTGCCTGCGGCCGCAAAGCTTTCCTGCCTACAATTGCACAGCGCGCGGGCCCAGTTCGCTTGGCTAATTGGATAGGCACTGGCCGCCATAGTATTGTCCATTTGGCCCCGATGCGAAAAAACGGCATGGGCTGGCTTGGCTATATGTGTCTCTTTTCTTTTCCGTTGGCTAGAGAATTTACGTGTTAACTCTTACCGCACTCTACACCGTGGTGGAGAGAACTCGGCGCGTCTGGCTCGCGATCTCGAGGTCTTCGCGGGACTCGATGACAAGCGTCGATACGGCGGCATGATCGGCGCTGATGTCAGTGTCGGTCGAAGCGCTCGCGTTCCGTTGTTCGTCGATGGCCACACCCAGGTGGGTCAGCCGGCCGGCGGCCTCGGCCCGTACTGGAGACGCGTGCTCTCCTACGCCACCGGTGAAGACCAGCACGTCGAGACCATTGAGGATCGCCGACATGGCGCCAATCTCTCGCACGAGGCGGTGGATGTAGGTATCGAAGGCGAAGATGGCCAGCGCATCTCCTTGCTCCCGGGCGGCGAGCACCTCCCGCATGTCCCCCGAGCCACCTGCGAGGCCGACTAGACCGGAGCGTTCTTCGAGCCCGCGTCGGACCTCATGCGGGTCGAGGTTGGCTTCTGTGATGAGCCAGAGCACGAGCCCGGGATCGACGGTTCCCGAGCGAGTGGCCATCACCAGCCCTTCCAGCGGCGTGAAACCCATAGTGGTGTCGATGGAGTGTCCGTTCTCTACCGCGGCGAGTGATGCGCCGGCTCCGAGGTGGCAGGTCACGATCCGCAATCTTGCTTCAGGGCGGGCCAGCATGGAGGTTGCGCGCCGGGCCGCATGGGCATGGGAGAGACCGTGGAATCCATAGCGGCGCAGCTTCCACCGCTTACGCCAGTCCTCAGGAAGGGCATATTCGGCCGACCGGGCGGGCATCTGGGCATGGAAGGCGGTGTCGAAGCAGGCGATTGATGGTATGTCCGGCAGGACGGCCCGCACAGCCTTGATTCCGGCCAGAGCCCGGGGTTGGTGGAGCGGCGCTAGCGGAGTGAGCTCGGCGATCTGATCGAGGACCTGGTCGTCGATGCGGATCGCGTCTCGAAAGGACGCACCGCCATGAACAATTCGGTGCCCGACGGCATCGACACCGTCCAAGCCCTTGAGAAGCTCGGCGACGGATCCTGCGTCGCCTTCTTTCCATTGGTCGATTTTTCGGTCGGCCAACAATTCGTCCTCCGGCCCGAGGAGGCGGAGTTTGAGGCTCGACGAGCCGGCGTTGACGACAAGGACTCTAATTAGTCCGCCCAGGTCCAGTCCCGAATCTCGGGGAGGTCTTCGCCGTGCTCCTGGATGTACGCACGGTGCTCGGTCCTCTTATCGACCATCAACTGGCGAACCGTAGCCGCCCGCTGACCGAGGCCGGGGACTCGATCGATGACATCCATCACGAGGTGGAAGCGGTCCATGTCGTTGAGCACCACCATATCGAAGGGGGTGGTCGTGGTGCCTTCCTCCTTGTAGCCGCGGACATGCATGTTTCGGTGGTTGCTGCGACTATAGGTGAGGCGGTGGATGAGCCACGGGTATCCATGATAGGCGAAGATGATCGGCCGATCGACAGTGAACAACGCATCGAACTCGCGGTCGGGTAACCCGTGAGGGTGCTCGGTCTCGGCTTGAAGCCGCATGAGGTCGATGATGTTTATCACCCGTACCTTGAGATCCGGGAGATGACGACGCAGCAGGTCCACAGCCGCGATCGTCTCCAGGGTCGGCGTGTCGCCGGCGCAGGCCATCACGACATCCGGGTCTCCTTCACCGTTGCTCGCCCAGTCCCAGATTCCCAGCCCACGAGTGGCATGGAGCACGGCGTCGTCCATCCCCATCCAGTTGGGCTGGGGCTGCTTACCCGCCACGATCACATTGACGTAGTCTCGACTGCGCAGTACGTGGTCGGCCACCGACAGAAGGCTGTTGGCATCCGGCGGCAAGTAGACGCGGATGACGTCGGCCTTCTTGTTGATGACGTGATCGATGAACCCGGGATCCTGGTGAGAGAACCCGTTGTGGTCTTGCCGCCATACGTGGGAGGTCAGGAGATAGTTGAGCGAAGGGACGCGGCGCCGCCATTCCAGGTCCCTGGTTACTGTCAGCCATTTGGCGTGCTGGTTGAACATCGAGTCGATGATGTGGATGAAGGCCTCGTAGCACGAGAAAAGGCCGTGGCGGCCCGTGAGCAGGTAGCCCTCGAGCCACCCCTGGCAGGTGTGCTCGCTGAGGATCTCCATGACGCGGCCCTGCCGGGCCAGGTGCTCGTCCCCGGGCAGGATCGCGGCGTTCCACACCTTGTCGGTGACTTCGTAAACGGCGTCGAGACGATTCGAGGCGGTCTCGTCGGGTCCGAAGAGGCGGAAGTTGTTCGGATTGATCCGCATGATATCCCGCAGGAACTGACCCAGGACCCGGGTCGGCTCGGCCGTGCTGCGCCCTGGCTGTTCCACATCGACCGCGTAGTCCCGGAAGTCGGGCATCTCGAGATCACGCACTAAGAGACCGCCGTTGGCGTGGGGATTGGCCCCCATGCGGCGTGCCCCCTGCGGCAGCCAGCCAGTGACCACGTCTCGCGGATGTCCATTCTCGTCGAACAGCTCGTCGGGCCGGTAGCTGCGCATCCAGTCCTCAAGCCTGTGGAGGTGCTCCTGGTTCTTCCGGACGTTGCTGAGGGGGACCTGATGCGAGCGCCAAGTGTCTTCAACGGCGACCCCGTCGACCTCATCCGGTCCGGTCCAGCCCTTCGGGGTCCGAAGCACAATCATGGGCCACCGGGGTCGCGTCTCGACCCCGTCGACCCTCGCCTGGTGTTGGATACGGCGGATTTCGACGAAGACCTCGTCGAGCGTGGCTGCCATCTTCTGATGGACCTCTTCCGGATCGTTGCCCTCGACAAGGTAGGGGAGGTGTCCGTAGCCCTCGAGCAGGCGGGCCAGCTCCCCTTCGTCGATACGCGCCAGAACGGTTGGGTTGGCGATCTTGTAGCCGTTGAGATGCAGGATCGGCAGTACGGCTCCGTCGCCGACCGGATCGAGGAACTTGTTCGAATGCCACGCCGCCGCCAAAGGGCCGGTCTCGGCTTCGCCATCCCCGATCACGCAGGCCACGACGAGATCTGGGTTGTCGAAGGCCGCTCCGTAGGCGTGTGCCAGGGAATACCCCAGCTCTCCGCCTTCGTGGATCGAGCCCGGGACCTCGGGCGCCACGTGGCTCGGCACCCCGCCCGGGAAGGAAAACTGCTTGAAGAGACGGGCCATACCGCCGGCGTCTCGACCGATCCCCGGGTAGAGCTCGCTGTAGGAACCTTCTAGCCACGTGTTGGCCAAAATGCCGGGACCACCATGTCCGGGTCCGATAACATACATCAGGTCGAGGTCCTGGGAGACGATGAGCCTGTTGAGATGAGTGTAGACAAAGTTGAGTCCTGGGGTCGTGCCCCAGTGACCCAGGAGCCGGGGCTTGACGTTCTCGGCGCGAAGTTCCTCCTTGAGCAAAGGGTTGTCGAGGAGGTAGATCTGGCCCACCGATAGGTAATTGGCCGCCCGCCAGTGAGCGTCCAACCGCTCCAGCTCGGCATGAGCCAGCGGCGACGCATCCACGATTCGCATCTCCCCTGCTACGCTTTCCCCAACTGAGCCTTGGTCGACTCCTCCCACCGCTGACGGCGTCTTTGGCATGTCCACTCTGGTCCTCCTCATTGCGAACTTTGAGATCGCGTCGGCCTTTCGGCAAAGCACCCGGGCCGGATGCCTGGTTTCATCGCAACTCTGGGGATGCCCCGGAGCCAACATCGCGCCGGGCGCCCGCTAACGGCTTCGAGCTTCCTGCTTGCCCGCTCGCACTCGCCAGAGTGTGCTCACCTGAGTGTACTCGCCTGAGTTTCCTGTTGGGATGTTCCCAAAGGGCACAAATTTGTACCAGCTTTTTTCTGGGATAGCGAGTCTAACGGCCGTAGCGGGAGCTGTCACTACGCACATGTGCGTAATGTAGATTCTTCGAAGCTACACATCGACGCGCTCCGGGCTCCCAGAGGCGAGATCGTGTCTTTCGAAAACGAGGAATTCTTGAGAAGTTTCGTAGCTATCATTTCCGACAATTGCGTCGTGGGTAGATCTTTGGATCAGCCGAAAGCCTCCTCCCTCGAAAGTCAGGTCATCTACTGTTATCCCCTCTAGAACGGTGACTGCACCTGATAGATCATCGATTATTTTTCTATCCACCCTTGTGATATAGAGCCTGTCAAGAGCTCCCCTGCGGATTACCTCGCCTTCTTGGTTCTTGAATTCTGCATCCATAAGTATTTTCAAGACTCTCGGGCCCGTAATCATTTTGATAACTCTATAACCTTCTTGGCCCAAGCGCTCAATCATCGCCGCGCCATCAACTCCTTTTTTCCCTGCCCCGATAACCGTGGCTCCGGCTTTTTCAAGCTCTCTGGCATTCTTGCTACCTTCCATTGAATTGGTGGTGAAGATAAGGATCCTTCTTCCGCCTTCGGAAATTGCCTTGGGAATACCAAAACTCAAGCTCCTGCTTACGACCACAAGATCGGGGTTTCTCTTAAGGCCATTTTGTTCTCTCCAGTCTCCTAAATCCTCAAAACTGCTACCTTTGTCAAATTGGGTGAGCACGTTTTGAACACTTTCACCATTTTCCTCAAACTCGGTCATATAACTTGCACCGGTGATTATTGCGTCAGCTTGGGCAGTGAGTTCTTGAAAGAGCCTCCAATCCGAAGGGTTCTTAAGTTCTTCGGGCGAGCCCCGTATGCCCTCAACGGCAATCACATCGTTTATGTCGGTTACGTAGTTGGCAACCACGATCGGGCGATCCATCCTTTTTGCCAATTCCTGGAGCCTATGACTCAAATACATCCCTTCAAGTGACACCCGTCGCTCTTCAGGCTCTATTTGTCTAATTTCCATCTTGAGCTTTGTTTTTTCCGGCTCTCGGGGTACGGAGGCGATCGTCCATTAACTGGCTTGCTGGCCACCACATTCGAGTGGCAAGCTCAACTCGCCGCGTCGACCAATGATGCTTGGACCAGGGCTGATAGCAGGTGAAGATGAAATCCTCGAGGAATGAAGATAGTTGTAGAACGCTAATCTGGCCTGGGCTGCTCGCTGAGAGTTCCGCTGACAAGGATGCTCTCGGCCCCACGTACTACCTCGAGTGTGATCCTATCCCCGATTTCACGGCTCTGCACGAGCCGGTTCACATCGGCCATGCTTGACACGGATTCCCCATTAATGGCCACCAGAACGTCCCCGCCCAAGACGATGGTTCCAAAAGGCGTCTCAATTTCTTGGTCGCCCGCGCGAACATCGGCTTCTGCCGCGGCAGATCCTTCGTGCACAAGTTGAACCAGGATGCCTCCTTCCACTGGCAGATCCAGCCGTTGAGAGAGTTGTGGCGTCAAGTCCAGTCCGGCAATTCCCAGAAACGGACGCTTGACGTAGCCGCGATCTCTTAACTCGTCTGCCACTGCTCTGGCCGTATTGATGGGGACCGCGAAGCCGATCCCCTGGAAGCCGCCTCCGGTCGAGAAGATGGCGGTTGTGATCCCGATCACTTCTCCTTCAGTATTGAGCAGCGGTCCGCCTGAGTTGCCCGGGTTCACCGCCGCATCAGTCTGGATCACGTTGTCGATCTCGGTCCCATAATCGTCTCCACTTTGGAGCATTCTACCTAGCGCGCTGATATAACCGGCGGTCAGGCTTTGATCAAATCCAAAGGGGCTGCCGATGACGATCGCCTGTTCGCCGATCCTGACCTGGTCCGAGTCTCCCATCCCAACGGGAGGAAGCGTTCGCGTTGCGACTCTTAGTAACGCGACATCTGTAGACGGGTCGCGCCCCAAGACCTCCGCCTGCAGCTCGGTGCCGTCCTTTAGGATCACGCTGACAGATACAGCGTTTTCGACAACGTGGTTATTGGTAAGGATGAGCCCTCCCTCCTGTATGACAAAACCAGATCCGCTCCCGCCGCCACCCTCCGTGATCACCGAGACGCGAACGACCGACGGGGAAATTAAATCAAACAGGATTGCCAAATCCTCCGGATCCATGTCCTGATTCTGCGACCTTGCTTCTTCCGAGGAGGGGGGACCACCAAGAATCGATTCTGCGAGCAGCTGGGCCCTCGAGCCGAGAAGACTCATGATGAGAACTGTAAATAGGCTTGAAAGGAGCGCGGTTAAGACGATGAGCGCGATCAGTCGTGAAGAGGAGGCTCGCGTCGGAGTGGGTTCTTTTTCGACCATCGTATTCCGAAGGTTTGAACGTTCCTTTCAAAGGATGATAAGACAATGATACCCATGGAAGCAGTTAAATTCAGGATGTTCCCTCACCAGGTGAGGGATTGGTCGCCGTGGCAGTTGGTGAGGTCGGAGGCGAAATGCCTGCCGCAGACTAAATCACCTCGGCCCCGGCCGACCGGTCGACGAAGCGCCCCATCCCAGGCCGGCCCAGCCATCGATCGCCGTCGACGATGAGCTGGCCGCGCAGGAACACCTTCTCGGGAAATCCCTTCAGCTCCCAGCCTTCATAGATGTTGTAGTCGGTCCGATGGTGCACGTGTTCCAGGCCATATACTAAGGAGCGCTCGGGGTCCCAGATCACCAGATCCGCGTCCGAGCCCGGCAGCAGTTCCCCCTTCTTGGGATAGAGACCGAAGATCTTCGCTGGATTGGTGGACATCAAGGCCACGAACTGCTCAGGCTTGATGCGTCCTTGCCCGACCCCGAATGTCCAGAGAACCGGCATGCGATCCCCCACTCCCGGCAGGCCGTTCGGAATCTTGGTGAAGTCATTGGCTCCCAATTCCTTGCCCGGGATGGCGACTAGCTCACCTTCGTATTCGATGGGTGTGGCGCCGTCGTAGAAGAATGGACAGTGATCGGTGCCGATGGTTTGCAGGCTATCGTCGGAGATCCCTTCCCATAGGGCACCGTTGTCTGCGCGTGACCGCATCGGGGGAGAGCAAATCCACTTCGCGCCATCCGGTCGGCTGAGGTGCTCCTCGGTGAAGAACAGATACTGCGGGCAAGTCTCGCCCATTACTCTGACGCCTCGCGCTCTCCCGTAACGGATCTGATCCAAGCCACCGGCCGTGTTAACGTGCACAACGTACAGCGGCGCATGAGCCTGCTCTGCTAGCGCGATCCCCCGAAGCACGGCTTCTACTGCCCCCCATGTCGGCCGCGTATGCGCGTGCCATTCCGGCGCGATGTGACCGGCGGCAAGAGCCTCGGCGGTCAGAATCTCGATCACATCTCCGTTTTCGGCATGCAACAGGGTCAGCATCCCGTGTTCGGCGGCGAGGCGCATGACTTCGAAGAGTTCCCCGTCCTTCAAACGGAGTCGACCATTGTAGGCGGTGAAGACCTTCAGGGTAGTGATCCCATGCTCAATCAGGCCTGGGATCTCGGCCCGGATGGCCTCATCCAGGCGGGTGATGTTCATGTGTAGGCCAAAATCGACCGCTGCTTTGGGCTCAGCCTTCGCCAGCCATTCGTCGACGCTCTCGATGATCGTAGGCCGATCCAATGGGACGAAATCCAAAACGGTCGTTGTTCCACCAAACGCGGCGGCCTTCATGCCCGTGTAATGATCGTCGGATGAAATGGTGCCGAACATGGGGAGATCCAGGTGTGTATGGGGATCGATCCCACCCGGCATCAGTAGCTTGCCGGCTGCGTCCACCAGCTCGGCTCCTTCGGCCTCCAGGTCCAAGCCAATTCGCTCGATGGTCTCGCCCTCGATGAGCACATCACCGAGTTCCTGGCCGCGCACGGTGAGCAGCGTGCCGCCTTTGATCAAGAGCGGGGTCAACTTAAGTCCTCCACGAACGCAATTATAGGATCTTCAGAGATCATCATAGTGACCCCGGCGCCTGTTCGCTTTCACCAAAAAAAAGCGCCCCGTGGGGCGCGTAGCGGGCGCTAGAACCTGGAGCAACATCAGCTTATGAAATACTCCGCGCCACAGTACGGGCAGTGCAGTACGCCTTTGCCCGCAAATTCCACCTCTCCCCCGCAAAATTTGCAGCGTCGCAAGTCGCGAATGCTGGAGGCCTCAGCGGAATACAGCGTGCCCTCATCCCAATTTATGTAGCCGCTGTACAGGCCCATGCCGACCAGCACGTAGATCTGGTCCTGCACTTCTTTGCGGCTCGTACCCATTTCGAGCACCAGGTCGCTGATTTGAACCTCGCCCCTGCTCAAAACCACGTCCATGATCTTGCGAAGCTCGGCGCGTTCTTCGCCCTCTTCCTGCTCCTGGCGGGACCGCGTAAGAAGCACGATGCCAATCCCGACAAGAATCAGGGCCGGAATACTGACCAGGCCAAGCCCGACAATTGCACCGCCAACATTCAGTTCACCGGCCGCTCTCTGTCCAAGAGAGAACAGGGCGCCAAATCCAAAGATCACGATCCCTCCAACGATCATGAGAATGCCGGCTACTCTGCCCAAATTCATTTATCCAAACCCCGCCGATCCGCCCCCCCCACCGCCGCCTCCACTGAAGCCACCACCGCTGAATCCTCCGCCTCCGCTGGTACCGCTCGAGGAGGGAGCCGATCGCAGCACGCGGCCGGTGCTGTTGAGCATGCTTGTCAGCCCGGCGCTCATGCTCGCTAATCCCCCGGTCATGCTCCCCGCCATGCCTTCAAGCCCGCCCGCTCCTCGGGGTCCGCCGGCTCGGCTGGTTCGGCCGATTGACGAAGTGGCTGGTCTCCCATACATATAGGCTCCGTACGGCACCCACCAGGTCGGCACCGGCGTGCTTGGCTCGGCCGCGAACTTGCGAACATACGAGTCGCGAATCCCAAGCGCGATGGCATAGGGCAAGTACTTCTCGAATAGCTCGCCGATCATCTTAAGGTCTTCGATCTTGTCGATCCGCTGCAGGTATACCTTGAAGGCCTTCCAACGGGCGGCTGCTTCGGATCCCTTGACCGTCTTGGCCGGCATCGCTCCGCCGGCGATGATCACTGCGATTCCGGTCAATACCATTCCACCAAAGAGGCAGGGGAACATGGTGGTGTACCTCGAGAGCACCGCCCCGAGCAGGATCCCGATTCCGATCCCGAAGGCCACCAGCGCAAACCCGATCCCGCGCCACAACTTGCGAGTTGAATCCGGATTCTTGCGGAACAGTTTTCGAGATACCATCTCCTTGTAGAGCTTGGATTGGATCTTGGGTAGAGTCTGGTAAAACTTGTTGCGCAGGTCGCTGAGCTCGACGCTATCCCGCCCACGCTTGAATATGCCTCCTATGATTGCCGTTTCGACTGCATTCAGCGGGACGTCACTCTCCAGCTTCCGAAAGACGAAGTCCGAAGATCCCAGACCGAGCCAGCCCTTCTTCTCGGTCTCTTCGATTCTGAGCGCCCCTTTGCGTCCAAGATCGACGATCGTGGCGACCACATCGCGCATATCCGCCTTCTCGTCGATCAAGGTGCCGAGAACGCCGGGTGGAAGATCGTCCGGCGGTTCCGTAAGGTACTCCGGAACCGGGCCAACCTGCGGATCTCGCCCTCGCAAATACCATACCAGAAACACAAGCGCCGGGCCGCCGATGATCAGCATCACCGCTAGCAATCCCAGTCCGGCGTTCACGAACGGCTTCACGTTTTCGTCGTAAAAGAACTCGTTATCGAATTCCTCTTGCCACGCGGGTACCTCATTCGGGATAATGCCATGGGTGAATTCGATACCCACTTCCAATGAATCGGAAGGAGACATGGGTTCGTTGGCCAGGAAGGTCACGCTTGATCCATCCTGGCTCTGACCCCATGTCGCAGCAACGCCAGCCGAATCGATGATCTGGAATTGGGCACCTTGCGGCAGAACGACCGTCACATTGGCTTCCTGGATGGGGAAGTCGCGGTCGGTGGCGATGGCTTGCCACTGGAGCTTGTCGCCCGAGTCATAAACGCGCAGCGCATCCTTTACCGTATAGGCGATATCGAAGGTACGGATTTGATTGGCGGTCGGCGGGAAATACCAGCGAATCGCCATGTCCCCGCCCTCTTGCGTGGCATCGAAGGTGAAGGGCTGCTTGCTGAAACCGCCCTCACTATAGACGCCGACTCCCGGCTCGCTAACCGAAATCCCGGTAATCCCGCCGGTCTTGGCGAGCGGGATTTCGCGAAATCCGAAGGTGAAGGTGCCGTTGGTGAAATTGATGCTTTGACGTTCGAGCACGTGCAGGTCGCCATTGGGAAGAATGGTGAGGGTCGTGTCCCATCCGTCCCAATAGAGGGACTTGGTCTGGGCGTGGGCTGGCTGGCTGATCACGATCAGCCCAAAGGCAATCAGCAGGGGTAGGAAGATGCGCAGTCGTCGCATGTGTAACGTTAGCTCAAGCGCACAAATGATACATTCGAGCTCCCCACAAGTCGAGCCAATCCGCGTCCTATTTGTGCGACGAGTATCCGTGCACCGTAATGTGATGCAGTTCTGGCTGGTGCGGCTCGTCTCAGATTGGGCGGGTTTTGAAACTAGAGTGGGATCTGAGTCGAGGGGATCGAGCCAGCCCGCTCGCGCAACAAGCGTGCGCGAATCTGGCTCTGCGGGATGGTCAGATCAGTCAGGTCGACCGCATTCAATAGCCTATCCCCGGTGGTGAAGAGGAAGGTAAACCGCCGCCAGGAGCGAGATGTAATGGGCGGGAAGAGCTCGAGTACGGGTCCCAACTGCATTTTGAAGTAGGGCTCATCCACCCGCTCATGGTCGGTTTCCCGGAAAAGCAGCTCCCGGCGCGTTCTCAGCTCATACCCGCGCACTTCGGCCAGGTAACTCACCGTCCAGCGATGCTCGCCAAACGGTGCTGGAAGGTAAAACGCCAGCCAATCTACTCGAACCGTGCGGGGCGCGGTCACGAGTGGGATCCGATACCACCCCAGAGTCTGCGCAATCTCTAAGTCCCGCGGGGTGTTCAAGATCGCCACGAGCACCAGATCTTCCGCTCCTGGCGGGTTCTCCTCCCAATCACGTGTCATTATCTGGCGGCCGGATGTCATAAGCATCCACTATATTAGATCATTTGTTCTAGGCCGTCAACTATGAATTTCCCCCTTAACTGAAACCTCCCCTTTCGGGGAGGCTTGAGACGGAGGAAAACGCGGCTAGCCCAAGCCGACCCGCGCATTGAATTCCTTTATGTGCTGGTCGATCTCATCGACCTGGCCCTGCGTGGCCGTCCAGTAATTTCGATCGTACCACTGGGCCATGATCTCCTCATAGGTTCGGCCCTGCTGCTCTACCCAAGTGAAGTATTTCAAGTTGTGGATACGGCGCCGATCGGTGTAGCGGAGCTCCAGCAAATTCTCGGTGGTGAGACCCAACAGGTAGCGAGCGAAATCAGCTGCCGCGTCCAGATCAGTGTACTCGCCATGCTCCTGGCGCATCTCCTCCAGGCGGCTTTGATACAGATCCATCGAATCGGTGAGCACGGTGATCACGACATCCGAGCTTCCCAGCTCGTAGTATTTGGCGAACTTGATGGCCATAGAGAGGTTGGCGATTCCGGAGAAACCGAGCAGATTCAGCTGCTCCATGGTCGCCTCGGGCACTCCCTGTGATGCAAGGTAGCTCTGGCCGGCGGATTCATTGAAGAGCCGCGCCAGGTGCACGACCACGTTGTCGTCCAGGTCGATCACCATGTCGGTGTTCTTGACATTGTGGATCCAAGGCACATGTTTATCTCCAATACCTTCGATGCGGTGCACGCCGAATCCGTTCTCGAGCAGGGTCGGGCATTGAGAGGCCTCGCCGGCGGCGATCTTGCTCGCCGGGAACTGCTGTTTCAAGAAGTCCCCGCAGCCAATCGTGCCCGCCGAGCCGGTCGTGAGCGTGACGCCGCGATATTCATCGCCGGGGCCAAGCTCCTGCTCGAGCACCTCCAGCATGGCATGCCCGGTCACCTCGTAGTGCCAGAGGTAATTCCCGAATTGCTCGAACTGGTTGAAGATCATCAGATCTTCTCCCGACTCGCGCAGCTCCCAGGTTTTGTCGAAGATCTCCTTCACATTCGATTCGCTTCCGGGGGTCTTGATTACCTCGCCTGCTATGTTGGCCAGCCAATCGAAGCGTTCCTTGCTCATCCCTTCCGGCAAGATCGCCACCGACTCAGTGCCAAGCAGGGCCGAGTCGTAGGCACCCCCCCGGCAGTAATTACCGGTCGAGGGCCAGACCGCCTTCTGAGCAGTAGGATCGAATTGGCCGGTCACGAGGCTGGGCACGAGACAGCCAAATGCCGCGCCCACCTTATGCGCCCCGGTCGGGAACCACTTGCCGACCAATGCAAGGATCCGAGCTTCGACTCCGGTCAGGCTGCTGGGGAATTCGATATAGTTCACTCCCCCAAAACCGCCGCCGGTTTCAACGGGCTCGTTCTTCCAGCTGATGCGGAAGAGGTTCAAGGGGTCCACATCCCACAGTCCGACCTGGCCAAGCCTTTCGCGGATTCCCTCCGGAATGCTGGCAGGGTCCTTCATCTGGGCGAAGGTGGGGACGACAACGCCGCGCTCCTTTGCGCGGCCGGCGGCTCGTTCGAGCCGATCCTCGTGCATTGTTAAGTCAATCATAGTTACCTTTCTGTCTCCGCGACCTCCTCTGGTTCCTCACGCAGCACGTATAAGGGACGGTTTTTCGCCTCGTCGTACAGCCGGCCGATGTACTCGCCGAGAATTCCCAGAGAGATGAGCTGAACGCCTCCCAGGAATAGAACTGCGATGAGCGTGGTGGCCTGGCCCGAGAGCTCCGCTCTTCCCGACAGCCGAAGGTAAATCACGATCGGAATTGCCAGGATAGCTAGTGTTGCGCTGAGGAAACCAAAATAGGTCGCGAGCTGCAATGGAAAATAAGAGAAGCCGGTGACGGCGTTGATTGCCAGCCGGAGCATCTTGCGAAAGGGATACTTGGTATCACCCGCCTGGCGGGCAGAGCGCTTGTATGGAACACCGACCTGCTTGAAGCCCACCCAGGCGGTCATGGCACGTGGGAAGCGATGGTGCTCGCGCATTTTCTTGAGCGCCTCCACCACCTTACGGTCGAGCAGGCGGAAATCGCCCGCGTCGGGCGGAATGTCAACCTCGGTGATGCGATTGATCACCCGGTAAAACACGGCCGCCGTTGCGCGTTTGAACCAGCTTTCCCCCTCGCGCTCGGTGCGCACCGCGTAGACCACTTCGTAGCCCTCACGCCATTTCTCGGCCAGCTCGGAAATGAGCTCCGGGGGGTCCTGGAGGTCGGTATCGATGATCACCACCGCCTGACCCCGGCTGTAGTCCAGCCCAGCCGTCACGGCGATCTGGTGTCCAAAGTTGCGGGAGAAAAGCACCGGACGCACTCGGAGGTCTTCAAAGGCCAAGTCATGAATGATGTCAGAGGAACCGTCCATGCTGCCATCATCCACTAACACAAGCTCCCAGGGCTCCCCGATAGCATCCATGGCGGCCTGCACCCGGCCGTAGAATTCACGAAGCGTTTCGACTTCGTCGAACACTGGCCCGACCACCGAGAAAGTCGGCTTTTCGTTTGCTATTTTTGCTTCCATATCTCCGGCGATATGCTATGCCATTCCAACGAAAAAAGCACGCGCTCGATTTCTCTCCGGATCGCTCGCACACTACAGAATCGGCTATGCGCATGCTTTTCGGGAGTCGAACTACTTAGACCATGGAAGCCCACCGCGCATCGCGGCGAATCGCACGAGCCCCATGGCCAGCCGCCGATGCGCTGAGCCATGCCGGTGTCTGAGCTAGCGCATGACACCGCGAAGCGCCTCCAGCGTCGGTTCTATCACGGTCGCCTCGCCGGCGGCACGCATGGCAGCCGGAACGTCCTTGAGTCCGCTGCCGGTGATCACCACCACGATCCGCTCGTCGGATGCTACGCGATCGCTCTCGATCGCGGCTTCCAGGCCTGCGTAGGCGGTTGCCCCGGCCGGCTCCGCAAAGACCGCCTCGCGGCCGAGCGTGCGGATCGCCTCCAGGATCGCTCCATCCTCGACGGCGATCATCGCCCCATCCGTTTCGCGTACCGCACGCAAGGCGCGCAGCCCATCACGCGGAAGATCGACCGAAATGCTGTCCGCAATGGTGTCGGACTGGACGGGCTGAATCACCTCCGCACCCGACTCAAAGGCATGCGTCACCGCCGCCGATCCCGTGGATTGAATGCCATAGAGCCGAGGCACATGATCGATCCAGCCCAGCTCAAATAGGTCCTTGAAGCCCTTATGCAGGCCGGTGATGATATTTCCGTCACCCACGGACACGAAGACCGCTTCTGGCGCCTCCCATCGATCAGCCTCTGGGTGCGAGAGCTGCTCACAGATTTCGAACGCGGCGGTCTTTTTTCCTTCGGCCGTGAACGCGTTGTAGCCGGTGTTACGGCAGTACCAGCCAAACTCCTCCGCAGCCTCCAACGAGAGTTCGAAGGCCTGATCGTAGTTACCGTCCACGAGCACAACTTGAGCTCCATAGATTAAGAGCTGAGCGACCTTGGCTTGTGGGGCATTGGCGGGGGCCAGGATCACCGCCGGCACCCCTACCGCAGCGGCCATGCCGGCCAGCGCGGCGCCCGCGTTGCCGGTGGAGGCGGTGACTACCGTATCCGCGCCGATTTCTCGTGCCCGCGCCACGACCACTGCGCTGGCACGGTCCTTAAAGGAAGCGGTTGGGTTGCGGCCGTCGTCTTTGAACCACAGATTCTCCAGGCCCAAGTCGGCCGCTATCCGACGGGACTTCAAGAGCGGTGTCCAGCCCACTGCCCGCAGCTGGGTGCCCTGATTTCCTGGATCCGCGACCGGGAGCAGCGGCAAGTAGCGCCAAATCGAATTCTCACGGCTTGAGCCGATCTCTGTGGGCGAGCAGGCTCGCATTACAGAATCGATGTCCAGGAGTATGTCTAAGTTGCCTCCGTCCCTGCTACAGACCATGACCGGATCCTCCCAGTCATATTCTTCAGCACAGGTAGAGCAGCGATAGCGAATGAAGTGTGGCAAGATGTCAGCTCCCTAAATTCCTATGGTGTCTACTGAAGGCCACCTCGCTATCCGTCGAGTCGCACAGGGACCAGCGCTTGTTTCGCCCCATCAATTAGTCCTCGGTCGGAGAAGCCGGCCTCCGGGATCGAGGGAAGTGATATGAAGGAGAGCGTCATAAATGGCGTCTTCAATTGGCATCCCAGAGACGCCGCAGCGGCGCGGACCTTTTCGAGTTGCGTTTCGACCTCGCTGGCCGGCAGCTCGCTCATGAGGCCCGCTAGCGGGAGCGGCAGTCTTTCGAGGATTCTACCTTTCTCTACAACGACGAAGCCGCCCTGGGATTCTTCCAGGGCTCTTACGCACTGGAGCATATCTTCATCATTGGTTCCGACCACAAGAATGTTATGGTGGTCGTGCGCCACCGACCCGGCGATCGCTCCCCGTTTGAGTCCGAATCCCTTCGTCCATCCGACGGCGACATTTCCATTCTTGCCGTACCGCTCCACGACCGCGAGCTTGAGAACATCGAGCTCAGGCGCGGCCTGCGCCGAGCCGTCCTTGATTGGGAGTACGGCCTCGCGTAGATGGTTGAAGATCTGATCCGGAACGATCTCGATGACGCGCAGTCGCACGGTCGTGCCTTGCGCGGGAAACTCAAATACAGTGGGCTCGAGATCCGCCAGAACGCGAACCGTCCGCTTCAGCCAGTCAGGGAACTCTTGCGGCTTGACATCGTCTGTGAGCGAACCGTCCTCTGCCACGACTCGGCCCCCGACCAGCACCATCTCTGGTCGGATTTCGTCGAGAGAGGCGCACAACAGAATGTCGGCGAAGCGCCCGGGCGCGATCGCCCCTACTAAATGACCCACCCTGAAGTGCTCCGCCGCATTGATCGAAGCCATTTGAATCGCTTGCAGCGGACTCAGACCCATGCGTATGGCCTCATTGACGTTGTAATTGATATGCCCCTCGCGTCGGATATCAGAGGGATGCTTGTCGTCCGTGCAAAACATGAGATGGCGCGTGTCAATCTGGCGCTCCAGGATGCCTGCAATCAAGTCATGCAGGTTCCGCTCTGAGCTACCTTCCCGTATCATGGCTGCCATACCGACCGCCAAACGAGCCTCTAGCTGATCCACGGTCACACACTCATGGTCGTCCGTTATTCCGACAGAGGCGTAGGCCTCAAGTTCCACGCCTTCCAGGCCGATGGCGTGCCCATTGGCGATCTTTCCAAGCTTTGAGGCAGCCAGCACCTTCTGCAGATGCTCGGCGGACAAGCTCAAGACCTTTGAAGGATCAAGCTCTCCCAGGCTAACAGTTTCGGGCCAGGCGAGGATCCGCTTGACCTGCTCGATTCCGAGATCTCCGCCGGTCGTCTCTAGCCCGGGCGCAGTGGGCACGCGCGACGACACCTGAACGAACATTCGATAAGGTAACTCTTCGACCCCGCTAAAAAAGGCTTCGAGGCCCTCGATACCCGCGACGTTAGCCACCTCCATGGGGTCGACGAGGAGGGTCGTTGTTCCGGTGGGGACGATTACTTCCGACAGGCTGGCGGGAGTGAGCAGAGTGCTCTCGATGTGGACGTGAGCATCAATAAACCCAGGGAGCGCGTAAAGCCCTTCCGCTTCGATTGTCTCGCGCGAGGCAGCTTCGCCTCTCGGAAAGATCGAGACGATCCGCTCTGCTCGGATTCCGATGTCGGTTTCCGCGACCCGCCCCGAAAAGACATCCACGAGTTGCACGCCACGTATGAGAAGATCGAGCGGTTCACTACCCAGCGCAGCGCGAACGCGTGCCTCAAGTGCGGCTAAATCGTCCATAGACTCCACAGATGCTGAAAGACGCCTGTGCGGGCGTCTGCGTTGTAAACATAAGCTGGCTCAAATGGTACTCCCGCGTCTCTAGATTCCTCTCTCCCCACGAATATAGGGAATCCCCAACGCCGCTGGTGCCCCAAGTCGCTTTCGCAATGCCTCTCCGGAAGCGATCACGAGCACGAGGATTACGAACAGATATGGCAGCATGTTGGCAAAATAGCTGAGCAATGGGTCCCGGAGGATGAGATGTGCATCCAATGGCAGCGGCGGAGCGCCCTGTAGATCGAGCGGTAGACGGCGGATCGCGCCGAAGAGGTAGGCTCCGAATGCCGCTCGGAATGGACCCCAACCCGCGAAGATCACAAGACCGAGCGCGATCCAGCCCTGTCCGGCCGTGAGGCCGTCGATCCAAAGCGGAGTGATCGCCAGGCTCAAGCTGGCCCCGGCCAATCCTGCAAGCAGCCCTCCAACGAAGACGTAGAGGTACCGCAGCCGGAACACGTTGATCCCCACCGAGTCCGCCGCGGCCGGATACTCGCCTACTGCACGCATGTTTAGGCCCGGCCGCGTTCGATTGATGATGAACCAGGCGATTGGCACCACGATGAAACCCAAATAGACGATGACGTTATGCTGAAAAAAGATCTGCCCCAGCACAGGGATCTGCCCGAGCAGCGGGATATCCAGCGCGGGCAAGCGCGGGGCATCCCGAACATCCACCAGAGACCAGCCAATCACTGAGCTGAGGCCTGCCCCGACAAAGGTGAGCGCCAGCCCACTCACTACCTGATCGGCCCGCAAGGTGATCGAAGCCAGCGCGTGAAGCAGGCTCATTAGGCCGCCTACAATCATCCCCACTAACAAGGCAATCCACGGATCCCCGAGGGTGTGTGACACGAGAAATGCGGTCACTGCTCCCATCAACATCATGCCCTCGACGCCGAGGTTTATCACACCCGCGCGCTCGGCGAAGAGCTCGCCAATCGTTGCAAACAGCACCGGAGTGCCCGAGGCCACACCCGCGGCAAGGATGGTTGTGATGAAGATCAGGTAGTTGCTCACTGACCCCCTCCAGCCGCCGCGGGCTGCACAACAGGCTCGCTGCGCTCGACTCGCACGCGGTACCGCAGGAGAAGCTCACCGCCCACCACGACAAACAAGATCACCCCGTTCAGCATAGACACGATGCCGAACGGTTGAATCTCGTCGCCGCCTACCAGCAGTCCGCCGAAAAGATAGGCCACCAAAACCACTCCCCAGGGGTTGAGTTTTGCGAGCCAGGCGACGATGATGGCCGTAAACCCGTATCCGGGAGAGATGCGCTCTTGAAAAATGTGAATGACGCCGGAGACCTCGGCCATTCCGGCCAGCCCAGCCAGGCCGCCGCTGATCAGCATCACCAGCAGGATGTTGCGTTTGATGTTCATGCCTGCATAGCGCGCGGCTTCAGGATTATCGCCAATGACCTTGATCTCGTAGCCGAACTTGCTTTTGCGCAGCACGTACCAAAGGATGAAGGCGGCCGCGAGGCCGATCAGGATTCCGGCGTGCGCAGTCAGTCCTCGCAGAATTGGCAATTGGTCGGCGAACTCAGTCAGCCGCGGCAGCCATGCAGTCCGCGGAAACTTCGGCGTCAATCCAAAGCCACGCAGCGACCATGGCCCGTAGATGAAGAAGTTGTTCCAAAACGCGGCCACATAATTCAGCATCAGAGTGGTGATGATGAGATTCACGCCTAACCAGGCCTTCAGCGCACCGGGAACCGCACCGTAAAGTCCTCCTGCCAGGAAGGCAGCCAGCATCATTGCGGGGATCATGATGAAAGCCGGCGTATCCGGGCTGAGCAGCTTGAGTGCCACACCGGTTGCTGCCCAGGCTCCAATCAGGAGCTGGCCCTCCGCGCCAATGTTCCACAGCTGCATGCGAAAAGCGAGCGCGACGCTGAGACCAGCCAGCAGCAGTGGTGTGGCCTTGATGGTCGTATCGGACAGCGGATAGAGCTCACCTCTCAGCCAGCCGGCAGGTGTGCCGAAGGCGGCCCGGAAGATGCGAGAATACGCCACGAAAGGGCTGACACCCACGATCGATAGCAGCACCCCACCGACGATCAGCGCTCCGATCACCAGGACGACGGGGGAGAGGATCGAGAGCCAGCGCGGATTGTCCAGGCGCTTTTGGATGCGGATGCGGTATGGAAACCGTTCGGCGATCGAGCTCTGAGCGCTCATTTTCAGCTATCCGGCTTTGACATTGTGAGCTGTTCTCGTACCGGCCATCATCAGACCGATTTCCTCGATATCGGCACCTTCAGCGCTCATCTCGCCCATGATTTGGCCCTCGTAGATCACGGCAATGCGGTCGGCCAGCGCCATGATCTCGTCCAGATCTTCGGAAATCATAAGAATGGCTGCGCCTTCGTCTCGCTGCTCCAACAAGATGCGATGGACGGCTTCGGTGGCGCCCACGTCCAGTCCGCGAGTGGGCTGCATGGCAACCAGCATTTCAGGAGCTCCGGAGATCTCTCGCGCCAGGATAAGCTTTTGTAAATTACCGCCCGAAAGCAGGCGCGAGGGAGTTTCAATCGAGGGAGTAGCGATATCGAACTCGTCAACGAGTTTCTCGGCCTGCTCGCGCATGGCGACAAGATTCATCACCCATCCGTTTCCAATGGGCGGGATGCGGTAATTTCGTAAGGCCAAGTTCTCAGATACGTTCATGTTGGGAACACTGCCCATTCCTACTCGGTCTTCGGGAACGAAAGATAGTCCCGCTTCGATCACACGGCCGGGCGAAGCGTTCGTAACTTCGCGACCCTGCGCGATGACCGATCCTCCCGTCGCCTCGCGCAGCCCTGTAACTGCTTCGGCAAGCTCTCTCTGACCGTTCCCCGACACTCCCGCCAGGGCAAGGATTTCACCTGCACGCACCTCCAGCGATATCCCCTTCAGAGCCGGAAGACCCTTATCGTCAAAGGCCTGGAGGTTCCTGATCTCTAGAACGGGCTCGCCGGGAGTCGCGGCCTTTCGATCGATTCGGAACAAAACCTCTCGTCCGACCATGAGCCTTGCCAGATCCTTCTTCGTCACTCCTTCGAGGTCAATGCCGCTGGCCACCGTGCGCCCGAGCCGCAAGACGCTGATCCGATCCGCGATCTCGAGTACTTCGTGCAACTTGTGGCTGATGAAGATGATCGTCTTGCCAGAGCTCGCCATCTCACGCAGCGTGTGGAAGAGCTCCTCCACCTCTTGAGGCGTAAGCACCGCTGTGGGCTCGTCCATTATGAGGATGTTGGCTCCCCGGTAGAGCATCTTCAAGACTTCCACTCGCTGCTGCTCACCTACGGAGAGTTGCCAGATCTTGGCACGCGGATCGACGCTGATGTTGAACCGCTGGCTGAGCGCTTCCACCTCCGCCACGACCTTCTGGGGGCGAAGAATAAATCGGGTTTCATCCAGTCCCAGAACCAGATTCTCGGCAACGGAGAGGACGGGTACCAACATGAAATGCTGATGGATCATTCCGATGCCGTTGTGGATGGCGTCCTTCGGCGATCCAAAGTTGACCTTTGCTCCGTCCACATAGATCTCACCCTCGTCCGCGTGATAAAGCCCGGACAGGATGTTCATGAGCGTACTCTTGCCCGCCCCGTTCTCGCCCAGCAGTGCGTGCACTTCCCCCGCCCGGATGGCAAGGTCGACGTGATCGTTGGCTAACACGCCGGGGAAGCGCTTGACGATGCCTCGCATTTCAATGGCGAGGCCATTCTCGTTCACAGCAGCATTCAACTCCTAGAGTGAAGGGGTACCGGACAGGTCCGCGTTACGAACCTGTCCGGTATCTGTTTTCTAACGACCTACTTCCTGCGTTGCAGAATCGACTATCCGCCGCTCATTGAAGGAATTTCAGCCTCCGGCAGGAATCCCTCTACGAGAAAGTTCATGCATATTGTGCACGGCTCGCGGTCGAGTCCGAAGCTGTCGATCGTAGCCTGGTCGAGTCCCTCAAGATCTTCCTGAGTTGGCACCACTCCCTCGCCGATGACAAGGTTGCCCTTGTTGTCGTATATGGGACCCGTAAACAGATCGAAGCGGTCGAACTCGCCGCTCTGCATCTCGGCCCATTTCTCCTCAACCAGGGGGATCACCCATTCCGGCACAGCATCAGGAAACTCGCCGTCGGTCAGGCCCAGCAGACCGACGATACCGCTCTCCGCACCCGGATACCAGTCTGAGGGCGTCCACGTTCCCGCCTGTACTTCTTCGATGAATTCCACATAGGCCACGCCCCAGTTCCAGTAGGGAACCGTCAGGCAGGCCTCAGGATCGGCGTCGCAGGAGGTATTGCTGTCATAGGCAATTCCCCACAGTCCACGCTCTCCGGCGGCCTGGACCGGCCCGGGCGTGTCTGCACCCGTCACGACCACCGTGGCCCCTGCGTCGAGCAGCGATTCACCGGCTTGGATTTCCTTGTCGGGATCGAACCAGGTGAAGATCCAGCGAACGTCGACCTGACACTCGGGGCAGGTCTCGCGCACACCCATCGTTAGGGCATTACTCAACCGAACCACTTCCGCGATCGGCCAGGGTGCGATGTAGCCAACACGGTTGCTCCCGTCTTCCTTGGCGCGCGCACCTGCGACCATCCCGGCCAAGAACTTGGTCTGCTCCATCGCTCCGAACAGATTTCCGAAGTTTTCGTCGTTCTTCAGAAATCCCGACACGTGTAAGAAGGCGGTATCTGGAAACTCTTCAGCAATCTCGGGCATCGGGAATTGGAACTCGAAGCTGGTAGCGATGATGGCATCAAAGCCTTTGCGCGCCAGGTTGCGCATGACCCGAGCCGCGTCCGCCTCGGAAAGGATGGACTCCAGAAAGACGGTGTGAACGTTGTCTACATTCTGCTCCAGGTACTCTCGACCCTGATTGTGGGCGTAGGTCCACCCAGCATCGCCGATCGGCCCAATGTACACGAACGCCACATTAGTCTTGCCTTCCTCGGGTTCGGGAAGCGTGACAGTCACATCGTCCCCGAATCCCGAGACCGTGATCTCCTCTGGCTCTGGCGTCGCGGTGGAACAGGCAGCGAGCACAAGCGCGCCCAGCGACAGACCGATCAATATCCGCATCTTGTTGCGCATCATCCAAATCTCCTCCAATGATTATCACTTTCCGTATCGCAAATCCGAATTCAGTTCCTCACAAACCGAGCGCCCTCACCTCCTCTCGTTTAACGAGTCGCCGGCGGTCAAGGGACTATTCGGGTCCCGGTCTCGCCGGCGAGCGCTCGCTCGATATTTAGCGGATCTGTCACCAGGGCTTCTTGCCCCCCAGCCTCCAGGTAGTTGATGATCGCCTGTACCTTAGGCTCCATACTTCCTTTGGCAAAATGGCCCTGCTCCATGTAGGCCTTGGCTTCCGCCAGGGTCATCGTGTCTAACCACTGCTGGTCTGGCAGGCTATAGTTTAACGCAATCTGCGGGACTGCTGTTGAGATAAGTAGCAAATCGGCGCCGATCTGAGAGGCCAGCAATGCTGAGGCAAAGTCCTTGTCGATGACCGCCTCGACTCCAGTTAAATTCCCCGCCTCGTCTTGAACGACGGGGATCCCACCGCCTCCCACGGCGATCACGACAAAGCCGTCTTTGATAAGCGAATCGATCGCGTCCTGCTGGACAATACGCACCGGCAACGGTGAAGGTACAATCCGGCGCCATCCTCGGCCGGCGTCTTCCACCACGACCCATCCTTCGGCATCCGCCCGCTGATTGGCGGTCGATTCATCCATGAAGGATCCGATCGGTTTAGTGGGCGCCTCGAAGGCGGGGTCGTCGCGGTCGACAAGCACCTGTGTGACCACGGTGGCTGCCTGCTTCTCGATTCCGCGTCGCGTGAACTCATTGTAGAGCGACTGCTGGAACATATAGCCAATGGCGCCCTGGCTGTCGGCGCCGCAGTAGTCCAGCGGCACCTCGTGAAGCTCATGCTTCGCGAGCTCGGATCGCCTGAGAATGAAGCCCACTTGCGGCCCGTTGCCGTGGGTAATCACCACATCCCAGTCGTCTTCAATCATGCCCGCGATGTGCTTCATTGACTCGGCCGCCGCTTCGTACTGGTCCTGAACGCTTTTGTGTCCCTTGTCTTTGATCAGCGAGTTGCCGCCGACGGCGACCACCGCTACTTTTTTCTCTGCCAAGTTAGCTTCTCCCTTCGCCTCACTTCATCGTCAGCGCCATGACCGCCTTTTGTACGTGTAGGCGG
>JBGMQN010000069.1:72641-83343 GCA_048054495.1 Anaerolineales bacterium | reverse complement strand
ACCGCCTTTTGTACGTGTAGGCGGTTCTCGGCTTCATCGAATACCATGCTCTGCGGCCCGTCGATCACTGCGTCCGTCACCTCGACATTCCGGTCGGCCGGAAGCGGATGCATGTAGATCGCGTCCTTGTGCGCCAGCGACATCTTGCGTTCGTCCGTGATCCAACTCTCGTATTGATCCTGGATCTGTTTGCCTTCGTCAGGGTCCTGCGTAGTCAGCAGCGGGCCCCAGGACTTGGCGTACACTACTTCCGCCCCCTCGAAGCCGGCTTCCATATCCTCCACGACCTCGAACTTTGTTCCGGCCTTTTCCGCCTCGGCCTGCGCCTGTTCCATCACATCCGGCATCAACTTGAATTCCGGGGGATGGGCCAGTGTGAGATCCAAGCCGAAGCGCGGCATCTGCAGGATCAGCGACTGCGGGACGGAGACCGGCTTCAAATACGAAGCGGCATAGGCCCAGGAAACGACCATCTTCACCCCGCGCAAATCAGGACCCTTTTTCTCTTGGATGGTCATGAGATCCGCCAGGATCTGGAAGGGATGGTAGATTTCGCATTGCATATTGAGCACCGGCACACGCGCAGCATTCGCGACGAAGTTCAGATACTGGTTGCCCACTCCCCAGTCCACGTGTCGAATGGCGATGCCGTCGAAGTAGCGCCCGAAAATGTCGCCGATCTCTCGCTCAGTGTCGCCGTGCGCGATTTGTGTGGTCTTGGATTCAATGAAGGCCGCGTGCCCGCCCAGTTGCGCCATTCCCGATTCAAAAGACCCGCGCGTGCGCGTGCTGCTGAAGAAAAACAACATGGCGAGCGTTTTATCGCGCAAATAGGCGTGCGGCTCGCTCAGCGCGCGCTTGCGCTTGAGGTCATAGGCCACATCCAGAACGGTCTCCACCTCTTCTTTGCTGAAATCCAGGTCGCCGATCAGGTCTCGGCCCCTTAAGTCTGTCTGCATGTGCTCAACCTCTCCCGTCTCACCTTCCTGGTGCTAGTGGCGATGGCTATGCGCAGTTGACATAAATGCCAAACTCGCCGGCCGACCTATTCCAGAATCCCCTCTCAATTCATAGCGGAGTAAACCTATCGAGATCTCCCCTACTCCATCGCTCCCAACACGAGTGAGAGCAGCGCCATGCGCATCACCACCCCATTGAAGGCCTCTTCCCAGTAGCGTGCGTGCCGCGTGTAGTCCACCTCTTCCAGCAGCTCATCCATACGCGGCAGGGAGTGCAGGATGATCGAATCCCCCTTGGCCTTCTTCATGAGCTCCCTGGTCACCTGATAGTTCGCGGGTGTCATGCCCACGTCACCCGTGCGCTCGTCGCGTGACTTGGTGTAGTCCGGCTGTACCACCGGCTCCATATAGATCACGTCCGCCTTGTCGATTACCTGATCGATATGCTCAACTTCATCGTACTCCAGGTTGAGCTCATCGATCTCTGCCTTGAACTCGTCGGTCAGCGACATTTCCTCCGGGGCGATGTAGCTTGCGCTGATGTCGAACTGGCTCATGGCATAGCTCATGGAATGCATGGTGCGCATGCGCATGTCACCGACCAGCACGAAGTGCAGGCCGTCCAATGTGCCCTTCTCCTTCAAGATGGTGTACATGTCGGTAAGCACCTGCGTCGGATGTTCGCCCCAGCCATCTCCAGCGTTGATCACCGGCACGCTGGCCCACTTCGCGGCTTCTGCGGGCGCACCCTGCTCGAAGTGGCGCATCACGATCACATCACCGTAGTACTCCAGCATGTGCACCGTGTCCTTGATCGATTCCTGGTAGAAATCACCGGCGCGGGTCATCTTGGCGTCGGCGAAGCCGGTGACCTCGCCACCCAGCCGCAGCATGGCCGCCTCGTGGGCCAGGCGCGTGCGCGTACTGGGTTGGTAGAAGGCGGTGACCAGGATCTTTCCAGCCAGCAGATCTGAATTCCGTCGATCACGCGCGATATGGGCCAACCGATCTGCGGTCTCGAACACGCGGAAATATTCCGCGCGCTCAAAGCCCTTCAGCGAAAGAATGTCTCGTCCTGCGAAGCTTCTCATCTGTGATGTCCTCCTGTGATTTGGTCCTCAAAAGGGCGCCCGCGCAAGGTTAGACTGCGGTACTCAGACCGCGTCCGACCCGCCGAACGACATGAAACTTGAACGTGCCGGGCAGGAAATAGCTCTGGGATCGATCCACAACCTGTCCGTCCTTCGTAAATAGACTGGCTTCGAACCGGAGCAGCACGGACCCGGCCCGAACTCCCAACCGGTCGGCAACCTCGCCTTCGGCCGAAACGGCACTGATCTCGCTTTTGGAATACTCCAATGCCGGCTCCCCGCGCTCAAGAAATAAGTCCAGCACCGATCCGTGAAATTCCTTGGCCAATAGCGCCTCAGGAATCCAGCCTTCGCCGATCGTGTCGACCAGATAAGCTACGGGTTTCCCTTCCGCCAGAATCACTCGGCGGACCTCGACCACCTGATCTGCTCCCAACAGCGCGGCTTCGCCAGTGTCTGCGCTGCGATGCTGGATCTCAGAGTCCCCCATCTCCACCTCAAGCCCCACTCGGGCCGCCATGCTCTCGATGCTTATCAGCTCTTCCAGGCCGGCTTCGATGATCGTTGGCGGCACATATGTTCCTACCCCTTGACGCCGTACGATCAGCCCGCGATCCTCGAGCGCGCTCATGGCTTCCCGCAGCGTGGCGCGCGACACACCGAGCTGCTGTGCCAGCCTCGGTTCGGAGGGAAGAACTTCCCCCGGCTCGCTTCGATCCAGCAGCTCCGCCAACGCCTGCGCAGTACGTTGATAGGGTTTGCTCATCGGCCCTCATCCAACAGGGGCACGATCTCGAAGCGGTTCACATCGACCAAACCCAGATCAGATATTCGCAGATCGGGGATCACCACCAGGGCAAGCAAGCTCAGCTGCATATTGGCGTTGTTCAAGGTGCAGCCGCATTCTCGAAAGGCCTCAAGCAGACGTTCAGCCTTCCCGGCTACCACTTCTGCAGGCTCATCCGACATCAAGCCCGCGATGGGCAGCTCAACCAGCGCACTGACCTCACCGTGACGCACCACGATTTGGCCGCCTCCCACTCTAGCCAACTCATTGGCCGCCAGAGCCATGTCGCGATCGTCTGTGCCTACCACGAGCATGTGATGAGAGTCGTGGGCCACCGTAGATCCCACCGCACATGCTTGGTCCAGGCTAAATCCTTGCACTAACCCGAGCTGAACCGTTCCGCTGCCGCGATGCCGCTCGACTAGAGCAACCTTGGCCAGATCCGCCTCGACGTCCGCCTCTAAGAGACCATTTTGCGGCTTCAGATCCACCTGCAGATGCTCCGTACGTGCTTGATTATCATTAACACCTATGACATTGGCGGTGACTCGTCCAGTGCTTGGTGCGCTCAACTTGAAGTCTTCGGCGTTCAGTTCTCTCTTCAGGTGAACTGATCTTCGCACTTCTGGCGGATAGGTGAATTCCGGTGGATCGACCAGGATGCTCCCCTCCTGTACCGCCACAACCCCCTTGGCGATCACGGTCTCGACTTCAAACTCGGCAAGATCACCTACCAGAAGCAGATCGGCATAACGTCCCGGTGCGATCTGCCCCACTTCGGTTGCCACTCCGAAATGCTCAGCAGTGTTGAGGGTGGCCATCTGAATGGCCGTCAACGGCTCCACGCCCTGGTCGATGGCGTGACGCACGACTCGGTTCATATGTCCTTCATGAACGAGCGTGGCAGAGTGACTGTCGTCCGTAACCAGAATAAAGTGACGAGAATCGAGCCCGAGCTCAGTCACGGCCCGGATCTGCTCGGCCACATCATGCCAGGCGGAGCCGAGGCGCATCATCACCTTCATTCCCTGACGGGCTCGAGCCACCGCATCCTCAATCCGCATGCCTTCGTGATCGTCTTCCGGGCCGCCGGCTACGTAGGCGTGGAATGGATTTCCCAGATCGAACGAAGCGTAATGGCCGCCGATCACTCTCCGCGCAACACGCGTCTCCGCCATCTCGGCGTGCTTCCGCTCGTCGCCTGCAATCACGCCGGGGACGTTCATCATCTCCCCAAGCCCGATGATGCCTGGCCAGCTCAATGCCAGAGACACTTCATGCGGCCCAATTCTGGCTCCCGCGGTTTCCAACCCGGGCGCCGACGGGACGCAAGACGGCATCTGCACCCACACGTGGATCGGCTGCAAGGCGGCCTCCTCCACCATCATGCGCACCCCATCCAGTCCAAAGATGTTGGCGATTTCGTGTGGATCGACGAACATGCCGGTCGTCCCGTGCGGAAGGACCGCCTGCACAAACTGCGTGGTGGTGAGCATGCCCGATTCAATATGCATATGCCCATCCAGCAGACCAGGTACGGCGTGCCGACCCTCGGCCTCGATGATGAGCGTCTCATCGCCGATGGTTTGCCCTGCGTCTTCCCCGATGTAGGCGATCCGCTGGCCGCTGATAGCGATTTGCGTGTCGTTCAGGATCTCGCCAGATTGCACACACACCCAGCGCGCGCCAAGCACGACCATGTCCGCCGGTTTGCGGCCCATCGCGACATCGACGAGGTGCTTGGATTGCATGTGGATGATGTTTGCTTTTATGCGGGGGTGCCCTAAAGGAGAGGATCCTCGACTTTGCACCCCAAGTACTGGTCAGTCTAACACCGGCACAAAGGGTGGTCAATTGTCAGACAACCCGCCGGGGGATGCGCAAAGCCACTTCTGTTAGCCAGGGAGGCGATGGTCATCGGACTCATAACCAGAGACCGCTCAGCAGCGGGCAGAACATCGAATTTGTATGAGCGGGCGAAAGACCGCTCGTTGAGGAAGTTCCGATCTTGCCGCTGCTCCATGGCCGAAGCCACTGGCTGATCCAGCCTTGGGTTATTCGTTATCCACGGTCAGCGATGGCTGGGGCTACTTGGAGGGCATAGTTATCGAGCCGCACGATTAGCGTGCGCGCTCGGCCGCGGTAAGAGTGTTCCGAAGCAGCGTTGCGATGGTCATCGGGCCGACGCCGCCTGGCACGGGTGTGATCGCCTCAGCAACTTCAACCGCTTCGTCAAAGGCCACATCCCCCACTAACCGATAGCCGCGCTTGCGGCTGGGGTCGTCCACTCGATTGATCCCCACATCGATCACGTATGCACCCGGTTTGATCCAGTTCCCGCGCACCATTTCGGCCCTTCCAATGGCAACCACCAGCACATCCGCACTCCGGCAGACGCCCGGGAGGTCCTGCGTGTGCGAATGGCAGACGGTGACGGTGGCGTTCTCGCGTATCAGCAGCAGCGCGACCGGCATGCCGACGATGTTAGATCGCCCCAGAACGACGGCGTTCGCCCCATCCAGGTCCGCGCCGGCATGTTTGAGAAGCGTGATGCAGCCGGCTGGCGTCGCCGGTACAAAGGCCGGCTCACGGCCCTTTTGAGCCAGGCGCCCGATGTTGATCGGGTGGAACCCATCCACGTCTTTGTTGAGATCGATCTTGGCCAGCACCGATTCCTCGTCCAGCCCATCCGGAAGCGGGAGCTGAACCAGGATCCCGTGGACCTTGGGATCGGCATTGAGCTGCTCGACGAGCGCCTCCACTTCCTCCTGCGAGCTCTCCGCCGGAAGCTCATGGGCAAACGACTCGATTCCAACCTCTGCGCTCTTCTTGCGCTTCATGCGCACATAGGTCTCCGAGGCCGGATCCTCGCCAATTAAAACTGTCGCCAAACCGGGGGTTGGACCCCCGGCGCTTTCGAGCTCACGCACTCCCTCTGCAACGCTCGCACGAAGATCGGCCGCGATGGCCTTACCGTCAATGATTTTCGCAGACATATCCTTTTCCTAGGGTCGCCAGGCGGGGTCGAAGTCCTCCGCCGGGTCTTGAGTGAGATGTGTGACGCTGGTGCAGTTGGTGCTCATGATGGCGATGTCGTGGTTGATGCCGTCCGGCCAGGTCTCGATGGCCAGCCAGCGATCATCGGGCGAGAAATCTGGCTCCGCCATGGGCTGTCCGCTGTAGGGCGCCTGCTGACAGACCCGGAAATCTGGTATCCCGCGATCTTCAAATTGCGAGGCCACCAAGCGGGGAACTCCCGAAACACTCCGCTGGAAAACAACCAGCTGACCGTCGTGGGACCAGGCCGGATGCGTATCTTCCGTATCGCCAAAACCGAACCGCTGATCATTCTCGCCATTGTCGGGCATAGACCACAGTTGTGCATTGCCTTTTCGATACGAAACAAACAACAGCGCAGTTCCCTGAGGTGACCACACCGGCTGCAGCTCACGGGCGAAATTGTCACTCAAGTTCTCAACCTCGGTACCATCCAGATTCGTGGAGTAGATTTGAGGTCGTCCGCCACGCTCTGAGGCGAAGGCGATGCGCTCCCCTTCCGGAGACCAGGACGGGTCATAATCCCCTCCAGGTGTAGTCTGAAGTGGTTGCGGCTGAAAGTTTTCCATGTCGAGGATCCACAGTCCCGCGCCGGGATAGGTTTCCTGACTCCCCGCGCAGGGTGTGGTGAACACGAGCGCCCGGCCATCGGGAGCCCAGAACGGCTGACAGGCCCCATCCGGTAAGTTCGTGAGCGCTACCAAACCCGTGCCATCCACATTGACCAGGTATATCTGGGGCGCCCCGCCCCTATCCGAGGCAAAAGCAATCTGGCCGATGCCACCCCCGATCGGCGTCGGAAGCGGAGTGAGCGTCAGCGCAGAGTCCACGGTCGGGAGCGGCGTCGCGGAAGGCAACACGAGTGTTGGTGTGGCTAGGGGAAGAACCACTGCTACCTCCGTAGAATCCATGACATCGGAGGGGGTCGGAGTGGGCGAGACATCCGCCGCAGACGAACCGCCGAAGCCCCCAAGCAGGTTCGGCAGTGCGAAGATCGCCCCCACAAAGACCATGGAAACTACGAGCAGCGGGACCACAATTCTGGGCCAGCGGGTAGGTTTCGTGTCTTCCAGGGCAACCCGGGTCGGCATATCCGCGAAACCCGCCGTAATGGGCGTACGGGCGGATCGCTCCAAGTAGGGGAAGTCGCGCACGAGAGTAGATCCGCTCGCCCGCGCGGCCGCGCCGAGTGCAGAAGCGAACTCGACCATCGACTGGTAACGCTCCTCCGGCCGAATCGCCAACGCCTTCTCGATTGCCCGAGCGAGTGCTGGTGTGACGCGCGGACTGCGCTTGCGCAGCGGTGTGAGTTCCTCGCGGCCCATCGCCCGCTCGAGCGAGTCCTCCGGGATCTCGGCTGTGAGGCAGGCGTATATCGTTGCACCGGTCGCGTAGACGTCGGTTCGAGCATCCGTACCGCCGGTACCATACTGCTCGGGGGGCGAAAAGCCAGGCGTCATGGCCTTGGCCCCTGTGGTCGTTGTCCCGGATTCGTCCGCTACCTTGGCCAAGCCAAAATCCACCAACATGGCCCGATTGTCGGGAGTTATCTTGATGTTGCCCGGTTTGACGTCCCGGTGGAGGATTGGGTGGGGCCTGCGACCGTGCAAGTAAGCCAGCGCGTCACAGGTCTCCAGGAACCAAGGTACAGCCTCACCCTCCGATATGGCTCCCTTGCTCTCGATGCGCTCGCGCAGGTCCTTCCCCTCAATGAAGTCCATGACCAGGTATTGCCCCTGGCCCGCGATGACAAAGTGATCGGTGACCCGCGGAAGATTCGGGTGCCGTAGGCTGGCTAAGATCCGGGCTTCCCGCTCGAATTGTCGGGCGTATTCTTTGGTGGTGAAGAGGTTCTCTTTGACGGCTACTATTACGTTGAGGTTCTTGTCCCTGGCCGTGTACACCGCGCCCATGCCTCCCTGGCCAAGGATGCTTTCAATATGGTACCGATCGTGAAGGGTCTCTCCGGCTTTTAGCGGCATGATGGAACGGCAGCCATTTTAGCAAATGGCGCACCATATTGACTACCGCCCACCAGGTCCAGCCTGATCAGGAAAACATCCTATGTAGATGCGAAATCTACAGGCGTAGGCCCATTGAGTGAACCGGATTCGGGCGGAGCTTGAGACGCTACGATATACTCCTGCGCTAAAGCGATGGGTGTGCGGAAATCTCGCCTGATGATCCTTGGTGTATTCGGCCTGTCATTCGTTGTGACGGCCTGCTCGGCGAACGTCGTGAGCGCGGATCAGCCTACCACACTCCCAGCCCTTTCGTCCTCCCCCGTGCCCGAAATTACTGCGGGCGCGATCACAACGCCGATACCCAGCCCGCCTACTGCACCGCGGCCAGACCCGAGCCCCACGACCTACGCCAGCGGGCCCGAAATCATTGGCTACAGCGTGGCGGGGAGACCCCTGACCATGTACCGGTATGGGGCAGGACCCTCGCCGCGCCTCATCGTTGCAGGCATACACGGGGGCTATGAGTGGAACACGATCGCGCTGGCGCACCAGCTCATGAGCTACCTGCTGGTCCATCCGGAAATGGTCCCACAGGACGTCAGTCTTTACATACTTCCCAGCCTCAATCCTGATGGCCATGCCCGCTCACTCAGCTATGCCGGTCGGGCCAACGCGAATGGGGTGGATCTAAACCGGAATTGGCCTTCGCTCTGGCAAGCGGAATGGCCAAAGGCAGGCTGCTGGAACTACCTCCCCATACATGGCGGGGCGGCACCCGCATCCGAGCCGGAGGTGGCGGCTTTGATGAAATTCATACTCGACAATGAAATGGAAGCGATTCTCAGCTACCACAGCGCGGCGCTCGGAATCTTCCCCGGTGGGCACCCTCCCCTGCCAGAGTCGGTAAACCTTGCCGATGCGGTGGCCGAGGTCGCTCCATACCCTTATCCGCCCATCGACACGGGCTGTCTCTACACCGGACAATTCGCGGACTGGGCGGCAGAAATGGGGATACCCGGGCTAGATGTCGAACTCACCAATCACAGGGACACCGACCTGGAGATCAACTTGCGCGTGTTGGAGGCGTTCCTGAACTGGAAACCTTAGGGTGAGCAGGGGAGCCCTCACCCCTCCCGTACAAAGCCAAACTGAGTGGGTTTGAACTCGGGGAAGATCTGGTCGATGGATTCGTTATTGAGGCGCGTCCTGCAGACTTCCGCTAGAACATCGCGATAGTCTGTGGTCACGGCCAGGTCGCCCGGTCCGAAGAGCTGATCTCGCTCCAGCCCAGGCCACCTGCCATGGACGGTGTCCCCCACCACATTGCCGCCCATCAACAGCATGAGACCGCCGTGGCCGTGATCGGTGCCCAAGCTAGCGTTCTCTTTCACCCGTCGCCCGAACTCAGTCATCACGACCACGCTGAGTTTGGAGTGGTAATCCGCCAGATCGTCGTGAAGCGCAGCTAGCCCTGCCGCCAACTCGGTCAGCAGGCTCGGCATCAAGCCCTGGCTCGTACCTTGTGCGAAATGAGTGTCCCAGCCCCCGAGATCGATGGCAGCCACTTCAAGCCCGACCTGTGCTTTCATCAACATCGCGATCTGGCGCAATCCAACGCCAAATTCGTTATCTGGATACGGGACGTAAGTCTGAGGAATGTAGCTGTCTGGGTCCAGGGTCTCCAGAGTTTGGATGATTCTCAGCGTCTCCCGACCGAGCACCCCAAGTGAATCCTCCGTTCCATATAGTGAAGACAGACCTGCCAGCATCAAGCTCTCGACTTTGCGGTCCCCGGCCAGGTGAAAATCCGAGATCGAACGCAGCGCGGTTACCGGGATCGCGCCCTGTAGACTACGCTGCACGGCCCCTCCCAGGCCCACAGCACGCAGCGGAGAACCGCTCCCCGTATCCAAGGTCGCCAGGTGGCGGTTGATCCATCCTGAAGCGGGGCCATTGGCATCTTCTATCCCGCGCTCCATCAGCTCCATGGCCTTGAAATGACTGCGAGACTCGTCCGGTGCTCCGCAGGCCTGGATGGGAGCCAGATGTCCCTGTTCCCAGATCGGCATGAGGGGACGAAGCTGCGGATGGAGGCCAAAGAAGCCGTCCAGGTCGAGGACTCGCTCTGCTTGTGGGGCTTTCGTATCGTCTGGCCTGGGCACCGCCAGCGTGGGCCGCCTCGCATAGTAGGCCTCTTCGCCGTGCGGGACGACGATATTGAGCGCATCGGCCGCACCGCGCAGAAAGATCACCACCAGGACATCCCCTCGTAGGGATTCGGTAAAGGCCAATCGTGGCATCCATGCCGGCCAGGTCAATCGCACGTAGTCTGCGGCCGCGGGTTGGCGGAAGGAAGATTGTAGGGCGTGCAAAAAACTGGAGCGTTCCTTCATTGCAGGCATCGATTCACCTCACATCCATTGGAACCCGGGAGACGCCAGGAGCCCGGCGATGGTGAGTCCCATCATGGTGCGCCGATCCGTTGCTCCGCCATCACTCAGCGCCGTGATCAGCTGGTCTCGAACGTGAGACTCCAGGGGAGTTCCCAGCAGGAGCTCGGAGAGGCGATCGAAGTCCGCTTCCACAGATTCGGCTCCCGTCAGCGCGCCGACCTTGATCTCTGTGCCATCCAGCTGGTGTTGAGACAGTGCCACGGCGAAGCGCCAGCGCGGCATCAGATTGCTGGCCCAGTAAGTTGAGTCATCAGGAGCACCGTCTGGCGTCGGCCACTGGAAGGCGGGTTGGCCCATCTGGGCCAGGAAGGTCTGCAGTGGCTGTCCTCCATCGGTATCCGCCGCCAACATTCGGATTCCACCGGTGATGAAATCCATTGGCCGCTTAACT
>JBGMQN010000069.1:35211-72541 GCA_048054495.1 Anaerolineales bacterium | reverse complement strand
ATCCGCCGCCAACATTCGGATTCCACCGGTGATGAAATCCATTGGCCGCTTAACTTTGGCGCCAGGGTTTTCGAGGCCGCGTTCAAGTACGTGTCCAAGTGTGGCACGGATCGATCCCTGGGTGCGCAGAAAGGTCTGCGTGGCGCTCTCCACCAGATCGGGCCGGTCCTCCTCGGTTACGAATTTGCGCACGAGCTTGCGGGACAGGTGGCGGGCGGTAGCTGGATGCAACGCGAGTTGTTCCAGAACCAACTCCGCCTCACGCTGGCCGGCGGGTTCGATCTGCTGGCCAAGGACCACCTTCGAGCCTTGGTCGTGGAAATCCTCGTTGAACGTGAATTCCCCCTTCCAGAAGTGATCTTTCACGGTCCAACCTGTGAAGCAGCGCGCCAACTCCATGACGTCCTTTTGGGTATAGCCGCCCTCCACCCCGAGCGTGTGCAGCTCCATCAGCTCCCGGGCATAGTTCTCGTTTGGGGCCTGTGCCTGGTTCGCCTGGTTATCGAGGTAAACGAGCATGGCCGGCGAATGCGCCGATGCCCAGAGCAGATCGCGGAAGTCGCCCAATGCGTGCTGCCGGATCACCTGCCGGTCATCGACCACCTTGAGAAACCAGCCGTCGCCCTTCATGATCGAGATGTTGAAGTGGTCCGTCCAGAACTCGACCATGCGCTCGTAGAGCTGTCTTCGGCTGTAGACTCGCCGCAGCAAAGCCCCTCGCTGCAGGTCCAGCGACACATCTTCCTTCTCCCATAGGGCCAGCGCATTTGCTTCAAGGGCCAGAGAATCGTAGGGGCGCAATCGCCAGAGGACTCCTTCGTCTTCGATGCTATCTGCCGCGAGCTGATACTCGAGCCAAGCCTTCCAACCCTGTTGGGAGATCTGCTCCCGCTCTTCGATGGTGGGCCCGTATGTAAGACGGCTGAGGATCCGATAGTCGAAAGCCGATATCGGATCCCATCCGGCGATCGAACGCGGCACTCTAGAGAGTTCTCTGTATAGCGGCGAACAAGCAGAGAGGGCGGCCCCTCCGGCCACTAAGCCGGCCAGGCGAAGGAACTCGCGACGCTCGATCGCCATGCCTCAGACTTGGCCGAGAGCAGGCTGGTCTTGCGCGGCCGCACCGTCTGAGGCGGCCAGGTCCTGCGGCATCCGGCCCAACGCGGTAAATGCCGCTGCGCCGAGTGAGCCAAGAATGATGAGTGGAATGGCCAGGAACCAGCCGATCAGCGGGAAGGCGGCCGCCAGTTCCAGCGCAACCGCTCCGCGCAGGAAGCCGGCCGCTTCAGAGGTGTTTTCCTTCGATCGGGGCAGCAGCCGCCTTCCCATCATTGCAGCCATTCCGCTGGTCCCCAGGCTGGCAAGCGCCAACGCGCCTATGATCAGAACCCCTCCAAGGAAGTTAGCGGGACCCAGCGCGACCGAGAACAGGATAGCGGCGGTGAATCCGATCGGAAGCGCAAGCGCCACGCCGAGAGCCAGGCAGCGCCAGGGAGTGAGCTCAATGCGCGAACTGGCCTTCTCAACAAAACCCGGAAACATCAGCCACCAGGCGACCATCATCCCAGGGAAGATGATCCCGAGAGCGAGCAGTGTTCCAAAGACCGCATTGACGTCGGCCATGATTCAGACTCCTTTCGAGGAATGCGCGATTCACATTCCGCACCGTTTGACGTGTAGTACAGGGGAATGAAGTGAAATGTTGCAGTCGGCGGGATGCAGAGAATCCGATGCTGCGCGCGCTCTTTGGAGTGCTGCTCGGTTGTGGGTTAGCTCGGGGGTCTTGTGAACAGGCTGAGGATGAAAGCCCCTAGTCCGCGAAATGAGAGGTAGGGAAAGAGCAGGAACCAGCCGACGAAGGGGGTGAGGCTAGCCACGACCATGATGGCCGCGCCCCAGGCCGCCTGCCGGATCCCTCCCCATTCCGGAAGAAGGCGCTCGCCGATTAAGGGCGCCATGCCGGCCAGCCCGAAGGCCAGACCACCCACTAGAACGGCGAAAATCAGGAGCGCGAGCAGCTGCAGGAACTCGCCACCGTTGCTCAGCGCAGCCACGATCACGGAGAGGAAAAGGACGTTGATCAGGCCAAGGAGAAACGACCGACCCGGCATGGCAGAACCGGTCGACTTTACATCAGCAATTTGCCGAGGAAAGAGGGCACCCATCGCGATAAATAACGCAACCAGCGTCAGGGTCACCAAGGGAACCAGGATTAGAAGCGCTAGAGCCTCAGGCATTATTATCCCTCCCGCCTTACGCGGCGTAGGACCAGCCCATTTCCCAGCAACCAGAGCGCGAGCGCGGCGGCAGCCACGGCCCACAATATCGAGGGGGAAACGAGCACGGTTCCGATCAAGTCTCCGAACCCGGCAACATCAAGTTGTGGCGGATCAGGCGCCTGGTTTAGAAGATCATTGAGATTGGTCGAGATAGCTGCTGCGGCGACCTCCAGCTGCCCTATCAATCGTTCTGCGGCACCAGCCAACCGATCCTGAAGCTCCGCACCACCGAGCCAGAGAACCAATCCGGCGGTGAGAGCTGCGGCCGCCAGCAGTTCTCCGAACGCCAGCGAGGGGATGCGCGGCCGCACGGCGGCCATGACCCCCGGGGCCAGATCAGTGGCGAGCGGTTCGGACGGCAGGCTTTCAATGGATAGAAAGAGGCTGCGCAATCTCGTCAGCTCGGCTGCACATTCGGGGCAGATCTGAAGGTGGGCCTCGAGGGCGCGCACTTCCTGCTGAGTTAGTTCGCCATCCAGGTAGACCTGGAGAGTTTCGTCGATCGGGTGCTCACTCATTGGCGGAAAGCAGCGCGGCCAGCTTCCTTCGGGCTCTATACAGGTGACTCTTCACGTCGCTTATTGGTAGTTCAAGCGTCTCGGCAATTTCAGAATAGCTCATTTCTTGGTAGTGCCGCAACTCGATCGCCGCTCGGTAGTGCGGCGGCAGCTCAAGGATCGCCTTGCGCACTTCATCTGCGGCTTGCGCACCCTGGAGAGAGGTCTCGGGTTGCTCCCCAGGGGCTGCGGGAGATCGGTCTCGCTCTTCATCAAGTTCGTAACCTTCTGGCTTCTGCCCTTGTATATGGTTTAGGCACGCGTTGGTTGCCACCCGACGTATCCAAGGTCCGAAAGGTCGCTCGACATCAAAAGTCTCCAATCGTTCATAGGCACGTATGAAAGTTTCCTGCGCCAGGTCCTCGGCTTCCATTCGCTCGCCGAGCATTCGATAGCAGACGTTGAAGACCGACCGTTGATACCGTGCTACGACCTCCCCGAATGCCTCCACCTCGCCGCGCCGCGTGCGAAGCACCAGGTCACGGTCGGTGGGTTCGACCATGCCCTAAAGAGTACTACAGTGCCCACCGTCCAAAGTCGCGCTACGGCGGGAGTTTTTTTCCCAGGTTAATCATAGAATAATACCCATCCAGAACGGGTTAAGAACAATGTCAATTGACGATTGAGCCTTTGGTTGGTACATTTTTCACTAATAAATTCTGTTTTATTAGCGGAGGAGTCACCTCTTAGATGATAGCAGCAGCCTTAATTGGCTTGCGTGAGGGCCTGGAAGCCGCCCTGATTGTCGGCATCGTGCTGGGGTACCTGCGCAAGATTGGTTACCTGGAGGGTCGCAGGTCCGTCTGGTTGGGTGTATTTGCAGCGGTGCTGGCCAGCCTGGGGTTCGCATACATTCTTCAATTGGTGGGGATGAGACTGGAAGGCCGGGCTGAGGAGATCTTTGAAGGCACCACCATGTTCGTAGCCGTTGCCGTACTGACCTGGATGATTTTCTGGATGCATTACCAGGCGCGTCTCATCAAGACCTCCCTCGAGCGGAATGTTCAAGACGCAGTAAAGACTGGAACCAAATGGGGACTCATACTCGTCGCCTTCATTGCGGTGTTCCGCGAAGGGGTCGAGACCGCGCTCTTTCTGTCGGCGGCCGCATTTGCGTCTGATAGCCAGGGGATGCTGATCGGCGCCCTTCTCGGGCTCGCGGTGGCGATCTTAATTGGCTACCTGATCTATGCTTCAACCGCTCAGCTGAACATCCGGCTATTCTTTAACATCACCAGCGTGCTGTTGCTGATATTTGCCGCCGGATTGCTGGCGCAGGGGGTCCAAGAGTTTCAGGAGGCGGGGCTGATTCCTACCGTCAACGCACAGGTCTGGGACACCAACAATGTCTTGGACGAAAACTCCTCCCTGGGCCAGATGCTTAAAGCGATCGTTGGTTACAACGGCAACCCCTCATTAGAGGAGGTGCTTGCATATTTCGGCTATTGGGCCGTAGTACTGCTGGGACTGCGTTTGTGGATGGAAGGCCGCAACGCGCCGAAGCTAGAACAGGCCTGAGCTAAAACTTCCGAGATCCAAAAAGCTGGGGCTGTCTCAAGAGCAGCTTGGGACAGCCTCATTCATTTAGCGAAGGTTGCGGAAGCCGAGATCGCATGGCCCCCTCGATCTACATTGGGATCCGCATAAGCTTCGTTAGGATTTCAGAAACTCGGACCGAGTGGTTCTCTAAGGTGCATTGGGCTCCGGAGCCTGGTTGCGGAAGTTTTTCACATATTGCTCGGCGAGATCTGCATCGAATTCATCGAAGCGCAGCATCCGGCCCCACGAGGTCATGACAACCGGTTCCTCTATGGAGGGCCATGGAAAACCGATAACTTTGAAGTTCCCCACCCGGCCCATGACCTGCTCGATCTCATCTTTCAGATCCTCGCATTCGGCTTCACTTACAACGTCGCAGTTGTACCAGAAGATCACGTACCCATGCTCCTGGCTATGCATAAGAGGGCCCGCCGGGAATTCGCCGAACGAATCCGCGCTCCCCACGTCGTTGAATCCCGCCCGTGCTGGCGACGAGTACATCTGGCCTGAGGTTGGAGGATCCGAATTGTATGGCCCGGGATCGGCGCCATCGGCGACGTGCGCCCTACTTTCCATCTCCTCCACTGCCTGGACCTGCGGGATCTCGACAAACTCACCGCTTTCACGCGCGCTGGCTTGATTAGCGAGCCACGCGATTGCCCCCACCGCAGCAACCGCGATAACTCCCCAGATGAGGATGACCCGGGCACGCTGTTTGCGTCTCTTCTTCTTGATCCTCTCACGCGTACTCTTGCTCATCTCGCCTCCGGCAAAATCCTAGCATATCGCATACCGCTGATGCGCGCCTCGTGGATGAGTTAACCATTAGAGATCCTTTTTTCGCCGCTGGATCCCGCGCGACCAGACATGAGTATGGAATCGCCGCTTCTCCGACGCATGATCCATGTCGATGATTTAGTGAAGAAAGTCAGATTGACGAAAGCCGACGAGCATCATAAGGTTTGCAGGATAATCTGGGAAGGAATTGAAACCGTGGCCGGTACCAAGAGTTTCCTTCATCTTCAATGAGTCGACGACTAGGCACTCTTCTCGTTCTGCTAATTGTTATCAGCTTCACAACCAATTTCGTGATCGACGCGGACTGCAGCGCATCAGGGGCTGCAGTGGCCGACTGTGGACGGACCGGTGAATTTGGCCTGGAAGGCCGGGCCGCATCAGGATCTGGCTGTGTGCATTGCGGTTTTCATTCGCCTTCCCCGGACGAAATTTACATCCCGGCTCATCTGAACCACTGGCCGTCACAAGATCTCGTCCTAGAAGACTCATTTAACCTCTCTCCACCAAAGTTACCCCCCAAGCTCACCTAATAAACCAGCTCCGCACTTCGCCTCATTCGAGGGAGACATTACGCCTGCCTGACTGCCTGGCACATCGTCGTGTCCCGGATTCGCCCGGCGACCCTCGAATTGAAGAGCTATCGGCGCCCAAGTAGTAACTATCACCACTATCCATGCACCAGGGAGAGACTATGACACTCATTCGTGACCCTATGAGACTGCGCACCGTCTTGCTTCTGGCTACGCTGACGGCCCTCATCCTACTGCTGCTGGCGGCGTGCGGGAATCCGACTCCCAGGATCGTCGTTGAACCGACGTCGCAAGACCTGGGAGAACGGCCTCAGGAGCGGATCGAGCTGGCCTACACGGTGCGCAACGAGGGAGATTCTCTCTTGATAATCGAAAAGGTCAGCACCTCGTGCGCCTGCACTGAAGCGGAACTGGATCGTACGGAGATCCCACCCGGGGAGACAGCCCAGCTGATCGTTTCGCTCGACCCGGTTGAGGACGACCTATTCGGCGATGTGAAGCGCGTCATCTACCTGCGCAGTAACGATCCGGGCGCTCCAGAAGTTTCGGTGGAGTTCAATGTGCGGATCATCAAGCCTTGAGCGGCGATGGAAACCATGTTGAAAGGTTGGCTTAAGAAGCTAGCGGGTAGCAATACCCTCTATTACCCCGGCTGCGTCACCCGTTACGCGCTGCCCGAGGTGCAGCAGCGCTACGAGCACCTGCTGCGCCGCGCCGGTGTGAATTTCATCGTCCTGCCCGGAGAAGTGCTGTGCTGCGGCAGTCCGGTGAAGCGCGCCGGATACGAGTCTGATTTTGAGGAACTTAAAGCGAAGAACCTGGCGGTCTTCGCCCGCTTCAGCGTGCGTCAGGTCATCACTAACTGCCCCGGGTGCTACCACACTCTCAAATATGACTACGAATTGGAAGCGTTCCATGTAACTCAGGTTCTGACCCAAGAAAATGGGCGCGGCGTCAGGTCGGCCAACGGCGAGGCGCTCACCTACCACGATCCCTGTCATCTGGGGCGCTGGTCGGGGATCACCGACGAACCGCGCCGGCTGCTGGCCGCCGCCGGTTGGCAGGTCGCGGAATTGCCGGATAACCACGAGAACAGCCTGTGTTGCGGTGCGGGGGGAGGCCTGAAGTCCAACTTTCCGGATCTGGCGAACGCGATCGCCAAAGACCGCCTGGTGCAGGTGCAGAATGGGCGCCTGTGCACCGCCTGCCCACTCTGCTACGCGCACTTCAAAGAGAACGCCGGCGAGGTCGAAGTGCTGGAATTCAGCCAGGCGCTCCTGGACGGGGGGGCGTGATGAAGCTGAACTCCCTGAGAACCAGCCTGGGCGCGGAGACCGTGTCCACTCGCCCCGAGGATCTGCTGTCGTGCAGCCGGGATGCTTCTCGCATCGAGGGAGACTGCCTAGCGGTGGTCTGGCCGCGGGGCGCAGGTGACCTGGCAGAAGTGGTGGTATGGGCACAACGCGAGGGCATGGATCTCACGCCGCGCGGCGCCGGGACGGGGCTGTGCGGTGGGGCCACGCCGCAGCGGTCGATCGTGGTGGACTCGTCTCGCCTGACTGAAATCGGGGAGGTGGAAAGCGGGCGGAAGGGAGTACGTGTGCAGGCGGGCGTCGTCATCGGTCGACTTAACCGTCATCTGCACCCATTTGGACTGTACCTTCCGGTTGTTCCCGGCAGCCACCCCGCGGCCACCCTCGGCGGCATGATCGCCACCGATGCCTCCGGCATGCATGCTGTGCGCTACGGCAGCATGCGGAGCTGGGTGGAGGTCGTGACCCTGGTGGACGGCACCGGGCGCATCCACCGGCTGAGCGGCGAGGCGCTGGAGGATGTCGTGGGCCGGGAGGGAGCGACCGGCCTGATCGTGGAGGCCGAACTGAAGCTGACGGAGCTCCCCGGGCAGCGCAGCCTGACGGTGCGGGCCTTTGACGACACCGATGCTCTGCTGGCTCAACGGTACTGCTGGCTGGAAGACCCTCGCCTGATGGCTCTGGAATATCTGAACCCCCGGGCCGCGGCGGTGGTCGGCTGGCCGGCTCGCCTGCACCTGCTGGCCGAATTTGAGGGCGACGGCGGAGAAATCGAGGATCCGGGCAGGATGGCTGATTTCTGGCGCAAGCGGGACAGCCTTGGGCCGCAGCTTTCCCGCCAGGGCTTGTCCATGAGCGAGGACCCTCAGGTGGACGGAGAGGCGCTGGCGGCCCTGATCGATTGGCTGGAGGCGGAGGGCATCCCGGCGTTCGGGCACCTCGGCACAGGGATTATCCACCCCCGTTTCCGCCCTGGTGATGAGCGCCTTATCCAGCTTTACGAGCAGGTGCAAGCATGGGGCGGCCGGATCAGCGGGGAGCACGGGATCGGTTTGAAAAAGCGACGCTGGACCGGCCCAGAATTTCGGGAAGATGTGCGGCAGCTGAAAGATCGCTACGACCCCGACCGCCTCATCAACCGAGGCAAGTTATGTTCCTAGAACGCCAGGAGAATCCGCCCTGCATTGAATGCGGGCTCTGCCGGGAGGCCTGCCCGGTCTTTACGGTCGTGCGTCAGGAATCGGTCAGCCCGCGCGGGCACGCGATTCTGGCCGGTGGCGGCGTGCCGGCCCTCACCTTTTACCAGTGCACGCTATGCAGGACCTGTCGGGTGGTTTGCCCCGTGGGTCACGATCCAGAGGGCGAGAGAATTCGCGCTGGCCTGGTGGCTCACGGCCTTGAAACCGAAGCAAACCGGGAGATGATCGCCAATATTCGTGAGTACGGCAATCCCTTTGGACCGTTGAAAGAGGGAGAAATCCCAAAGACCTTAACCTGCTGTTAGGAGCCAAACCTATGCGCTTCAATTTGCGATTGCTCATTCCGATCTTCGCCTGGTTGACCGTGACAGGCGGCGCCAGTACGGCACAAGCCGCCGGCCTGCAGGCCGTCATCTACTACAACGAGGCCTGCGACGAGTGTGTGAAGTACATCGAGGGCTCGCTGATCGACATCCTGTTGGATTACGATGTGACGGTCGTCAGAAAAGACTACATCAACCAGCCGGAGAACCGGCGTGAGCTGAACCAGCTCAACGAAAAGCTGGGCATTCCGCTGGATCTGCAAAGCCACCTGGCGGTCTACATCGACGACGGTCGCATCATCCTGATGGGCGAGCCCCCCGAGGCCGTTGTGCGCGAACTACTCGAATCGCCAGGCGGAACCTTCGAGAGGATCCTGGTCTACCGCGATGAAGGCGCGGGCGAAGGCGATATGTACCAAGCGTGGGCCTTCGCTGGCCCGGTCCGGAGCTACCCAAGCAGCACCCCTATTCAGAGCTATCTGGATTGGTTCCAGGCCAATCGGGCGGATTTCAGCAGCGAGCAACCTGAAAGAACCAGTCTCCTGCTGCCGACGGTGCTGTTGGCCGGTTTGGTCGACGGGGTGAACCCGTGTGCCATCGCCATTCTGCTGTTTTTCATCACCTTCCTGTATTCCATCCGCAAGTCCACCGCCTCGGTGGTCCGGATGGGAGCCGTCTACATTGGCGCGGTGTATGGGGTGTACTTCCTGATCGGACTGGGGCTGCTGCGCGCCTCCACTCTGGTCCAGGGTCACTGGCTGGGATTGATCGGGGCAGCCCTTCTGATCCTGTTCGGCCTGACCAACTTGCTGGGAGCGCTCTTTCCCCGGTTTCCGATCCGGCTGGAGGTGCCCTCCAAGAGCAAGGAAACGCTCAAGAACTGGATGTACCGAGCCACCCTGCCTACTACGCTGGTCCTTGGTGTTCTGGTTGGCATCCATGAGTTCCCATGTTCCGGTGGCCCATACGTGGCGATCCTGGGCCTGCTGGGCAGCCAGGCGAGCTTCGCGGAGGGCCTAGCTTACCTGGTGCTCTACAACCTGGTGTTCGTGCTGCCTCTTATCGTGGTGCTGGTCCTTTCGATGGACAAGGTGCTGGGCAAGAAGATGCAGGCTTGGGAGCGTACATCGTCGCGGAAGGTACGCCTTGTGACCGGTGCCTCGATGGCGGCTATCGGCGTCATCATGCTTATATGGGTCCTTTGAACAGCGTATGAGCCGCATAACACGACCATCGATCGTCCAGATCGGGTGCGAATCTTCGAACCGATCATCGGCGACCTGTTCCGAATGTGTTCCAGATTAACCGGTCGCGATCGCCAGCTAAGCGATCCACATTGAGGAGTAGTCAATGGATCCGTGAAACGCAGTAGCGTGTCTGTGAGCGCAATCAGCGTCGGAGTCAAAGAACGCAAATCGTGAAAAGGAGACAAATCATGAGCAAGTCGAGAATCGCCGCGCGGCGTGCAAAAGCGCGACGAAGGCGTAATCTCACCTATGGATTGGTGGGAATTCTGATGGCGCTGGGTCTGACCGTTGTCATTGTCACTCGCGTTAGACGCAGTCAGATTCCGCTTCCGAATCCTGCGGACAAAAGCAGAGGAGAGCCCAGTGCGCCGGTTGTCGTCGAGGAGTACGGTGACTTCCAGTGACCCTACTGCCGGCAATTTGCCACTGGCGCGGAGCGTCAGCTTCAAGAGGAGTACGTAGAGGGCGGAAAGGTCCGTTTCGTCTTCCGCCATTTCGCAGTTATCGGACCCGAGTCGCAGTGGGCCGCAGAGGCGACCGAATGCGCTGGAGAACAGGGGCAGTTCTGGGAGTATTACGACAAGTTGTTCGATGAACAGGCCGGCGAAAACGTCGGCGCCTACAGCAAAGCGAATCTGAAGCGTTTTGCCGCCGAACTCAGCCTCGACACGGGCAGCTTCAACCAGTGCCTGGAAACAAAGAAATACAAGGAAGTCGTCGAGCAGGAAACCCGCTCCGGCCAGCAGAGTGGTGTGCGCGGCACGCCGACCCTGTTTGTCAATGGGCAAATGATTGAGAACGGAGCCAACTACCAAGTGCTGCGAGCCGCGATCGAAGAAGCTTTGCAGGAATAGTCGTTGGAGTTCTTCCTGTCGGCACCACGGTACGACTGCCCTGCTGCAATCTGCTGATGTGTGATCGGCAAGCCGTAAACTACAATATCATCCCATAATGATACGTTTATATTTTGGAGGTCCGCCATGCTGATGACGATCGACAGAAACCGGTTAGCCCTGAAGGCCAAGCTGTTTCGCGGCTTTGGCGACCCTTCTCGGCTCAGCATCCTGGAGGCGCTGCTGGAAGGCCCAATATCGGTGAGTGAGATCGTTGAAGCGACGGGCCTCTCTCAGCCAAACGCCTCCAACCACCTCGGCTGCCTCCGCGATTGTGGGCTAGTCACTTCGGAGCAGCACGGTCGTAACGTGATCTATGCTTTGAGCGATGATCGGGTTGGCGACTTGCTGGGGCTGGCCGATACACTGCTGGCCGATGTTGCCAAGGGAGTATTCCTGTGCACGCGCTATACGACATCGAGCGTAGCCCCGCTGGATCCTTAGGTCGGAGCCGGCGGCCGGCCGTGAAGCCTTTCATCACCACCATCCGCCTGCTCTTTATGGGCCTCGTGGCAGCCCGATTGTGGTGGCGGCTGGCCGCGCTGCAGCCATGCCCTAGAGCACTGAGGGACAAACTGTAAGCGTTGGGATTCCTTCCAAAGGAAGGGCACTCCATGCCCGAACAACCCAAACCATTGCGCAACCCCAAGGTGTTGACCTCCCTGGCCTCTGGTCTGCTGCTGCTGGTCGGCTGGTTGATCGGATTGGCTGGTGCGACGGAGGTCGTCTCGATAGTGATCTACGTGGCTGCCATGCTCATCGGCGGCTATTACTTTGGTCGCGAGGCGCTCGAGGAGCTGATTTTCGAGCGCGAGATCGGCATCGAGCTGTTGATGAGCATCGCCGCGGTCGTAGCCGCCGTTATGGGACTGCCTGCCGAGGGAGCCATGCTGGTGTTCCTGTACTCCATCTCGGAGGCTGCGGAGGAATACGCCGAGGAAAAAACTCGCTCTTCCATCCGGGCCTTGATGGGCCTGGCGCCCAAGACGGCGCTGGTGCGTCGCGGGGATCGTGAAGTCGAGATTCCGGTAGAGGATTTGGCGCTCGGCGACACATTCTTCGTCAAACCCGGACAGTCTATCGCCACAGACGGAGAGATCTTGATCGGTGACTCAAGCGTCAACCAGGCTCCGGTCACCGGCGAGAGTGTACCGGTTGAGAAGCAGACGGGCGACACGGTCTTCGCCGGCAGTATCAACGGCGAAGGCGCGCTCGAGGTGCGCGCCACCAAGACCTTTGCGGACAATACCCTCAGTCGCATCATACACATGGTGGAGGAAGCCCAGGAAAGAAAAGGCAAGAGCCAGCGCTTCATCGACCGCTTTGGCGAACGCTACAGCCCAGCGATCCTGCTGGTTGGGGTGCTGATCGCCCTCTTACCGCCGCTGCTTTTTGGCGTTGACTGGACGACCTCGATCACCCGCGCCACCGTGTTCATCGTCGCCGCGGCACCCTGCGCACTGGTGATCTCTATCCCGATCACCCTCGTGGCTTCACTGGGAACCGGCGCCCGGCAAGGGGTGCTGATCAAGGGCGGGATGTACTTGGAGGAATTAGCAAAGGTACGGGTTGTGGCAATGGACAAGACCGGCACCCTGACGCGCGGCGAGCCGGATGTGACAGACGTGCTTGTGTGCCAGCACGGACAGGAGGGGCTGCCGACTTCACCTCAACAGATGCTATCCCTGGCGGCAGGCGTCGAGCGGCCCAGCGAACATCCCCTGGCGCGAGCCATCGTCCGGTACGCCGATTCGCAGACGGTCGTTCCTGCGGAGACCCAGGGATTTCAGTCCCTCACTGGCGCTGGCGCTGTGGCCCATTCGAATGGCACCACGGTATACGTCGGCAGCCCTGAGTTGTTCGACCGTCGCCTGGGTGTATCGCTCGACAGCGCCTGGGGCTACATCCGCCGCCTGCAGGAGGAAGGCAAGACGGTGGTCGTCGTGGGAGACCAGGACCGACCGTGGGGCCTGATTGCCATCCGTGACAACCTCAGGCCGAACGCCCGCCAGGCCATCCACGCGCTACATGAATCGGGCGCGGAGAAGGTCGTCATGCTTACCGGTGACAACAGCCGCACGGCCCGGGCCCTTGCCCACGAAGTAGGGATCGATGAGTTCTACGCCGAGCTCAAGCCAGAGGACAAAGTGGTCAAGGTGCGCGAGCTGTCCGAGCGCTACGGACACGTGGCTATGGTTGGCGACGGCGTGAATGACGCGCCTGCGCTAGCCGAGGCGACGGTGGGCGTGGCGATGGGCGCGGCGGGTACGGACGTTGCGCTGGATACTGCCGACGTGGCGCTGATGGCCGATGATCTCGAAAAGCTAGCCTACGCTCTGCAGCTGGCTAAGCGCAATCAATCCGTGGTTAGCCAAAACCTTGTGCTCTCTGCAATCGTAATCAGTGCGCTGGTGATCGGCGCCGTTGCAGGATGGCTCACCCTCCCGCTTGCCGTATTAGGGCATGAGATCAGCGAGTTCCTGGTCATCGGCAACGGGTTGCGCATGCTGAGAGCTTGATCCGTCATACGCTAGAATTTTGGCACCATTGGATGGGTGCGGCGCGCTGCCAGCCTTGCGCTTGGAGCTGCTATTCGTCCGCTTCGAGCTGGCGATTCTCGATGATGTGACAGAGGTGACCCTTTGCGGCCAGCGTATCGAGCGGCAGGGCGGCAGCCTCGGCGTGCAGGTCTCGCAGCTCGCGACGCAACTCACGCAAGTCTTCGATCTTGCGCTCAACCTGCTCGATCTTATCTGCGATCAAATGCAGCACGTAGGGACAGGGAGCTTCGTCCTGGTCGCGAAAGCTCAGGACCTCGCCGATCTCATCCAGCGACAGCTCCAGCGTCCGCGCCCTTCGAATGAAGTCGATGCGCTCCAAATCCGGCGCCGCGTACTGCCGGTATCCGCTCACGGTGCGCTTCGGCTCGGGCAGCAGCCCAATTTCCTCGTAGTAGCGGATGGTTTTGGGATTCAGGTCTAACTTCTGGGCTACCTGCCCGATTCGCAGTGTCTCCAGCATATCAACTGCCCACTCCTTCCGACGCTCAGGCCAGTTCGACCTGGTAGCCGATTTGATCCAGTTCGGCTTTCACATTTTCGAGGTCAGTCTCATCGGGGGCCAGGCTTACCTGAATAGTCTGGGCCTTGTGGTCGGCCTTGACGGACTTCACGCCGGGCAGGTTTGAGAGCGTGAACTCGGCAGTGTGTTCGCAGCCGGCGCAGTGCAGAGTCTTCTGGCCAACGACTTTCAGTTTGAGCGTGTTTATATCGGACATCTCGATTTTCTCCTTGTTAGTGGTGCCGCCGGTCACTAGCTACATTCTAGTAACTGGAATGTTTATTCCATGACTCATAGACGTAGACGGGGCCAATTTCTTACCTTCTTCGCCCCTCGGCTTAATGCTGGCCTGCGACCTCTTTAAGTCATAAGAAAGGCCAACCGCTCAGCGGCGGCAGCTCTCCGGGAGACCGCCATCCCGACCGCAAGGCCATTGAAATGGGTCTGGCAGGGGCGCAAGGGCCGGATCCTAGGGCTTGTGATTGCGAGTCTCCTTCGGTCTCAATTCCCGTTGGGCCATTACATCGGACTGGGATTGAATTCAAGGGAGGCGCCCCACCCAGCCGCAAAACGGTGGGTGATCGCTTGCCCACCCAGGCTGCGCTCCAGATCGGCCCGCTCGACAAATCTCATCTCAAATGACCGCTCGACCCATTTGGCAACCTGACTCATCGGCCATGCCGGCCGCGACCAGAACAGAGCGAACATAGTGCCTTTCGTATCAAGCACGCGGCTGACTTCGTCAAAAACATCGCGTGCCGGCCATAGGTGGGACAAGGCCCAGGTTGAAATGACCAGATCAAATTCACGATCGGCGAAGGGCATGCGCCAGATATCGCCCTGGAGGAAAGCCGCTGCCGTTTGGCCGTCCAGCTTGGCCTGAGCCCTCATAAGCATCGCCGGCGTCATGTCGAGGCCGGTATAGCTTCCGAAGGGCAGCCCCAACCGTCGCAACCGATTCAGGTTGACGCCCGTGCCGGAGCCGAGATCAAGGATGCGGGTCTCGGGCGTCACAAGGCGGGGCAAGGCCTCGCGCTCCATATAAGCTTCTGCCCTTCCCATGATCCCCTTGGCCCATGCGCTGCGCACGCCGTCATAAAGCGGCGCTACGCGAGTGTAGATATCGACGACACTCATTTCTCACTCTCTCGCATGCCCGCCTCTAGCTCTCTGTGACTCGCCCGCACGCAACGATCCATGACAACCTGCATTCGTGCAGATCGAGCTCGCTCTGCGGTTCCTTCCTGAATGATTCCCATAGTCCGTTCCATCGTCAAGGTTTGTCACCCCTTTCAATGCGCTCGTGGTCGGATCCTCAGCGACAGGGCAGCCCCCGGGCATTTTGTTTCTTGCATTTTCCACCGCACGCTTTACCCAACCGGGAAGCCAGCTTCGTTGATGGCTTCGCGTATCTCGTCTGGCGCCGTTTGGCTATCGCGGTACTGGACGATCACGAGCTTCTCCTGGAGGTCTCCCTCGACATTCTCCACCTCCGGGAGGCGGGTCACGGCTTGCCTGATCCTCTCCAGGCAGCCCGTGCAGCTCATCGACGGGATGCAGTTCAGGTAGCTCTTGCTCGGCTTTCTCACCTCTGGGGATCAGCCGTCCGGCAAAGGAGTTTATCAGCACCGCGCTCACGCTGGCGACCATGGCCACCATCGCCCAGATGGGAGGCACCAGCCCCGACACCGCCAGCGGAACGCCAATGCCATTGAAGCTGAATGCCAGCACCAGGTTCTGCACCGTCTTGCGGTAGGACGAGCCCCCGATGTGATAGGCATCGACGATGGCCGTCAGCCGCTCACCCACCAGTACCACGTCTGCCGCCTCGATGGCGATGTCGGTGCCAGCGCCGATAGCGATGCCAACATCCGCCTGCATCAGCGCGGGCGCGTCGTTGATCCCATCGCCGACCATGGCCACCCGCAATCCCTGTCCCTGGAGCTCACGCACCTTGCCTGCTTTTTCGCCCGGGAGCACCTCGGCGAAGATCTCATCGATTCCGACCTCGGCGGCAACGGCCCGCGCCGTGTGCCAATTATCCCCGGTGAGCATCACCGGTTCCAGCCCTTCCTGACGCATCCTCCGGATGGCCTGGCGGGCGTCTGGCTTGACCGCATCTGCAACCGCCACCATACCGGCCAGGCTCCCATCGATCGCTACCGCCACGACCGTGCGAGCCAGGGCAGCTTGCGCTCCCGCCTGTTCTTCGGCCTCGCGTGGAACTGACACCTGCTCGGCCAGCCATCGCAGGCTGCCCACTCGAACGGACTTGCCTTCAACTTCCGCAGCGACGCCTTTGCCAGGTATGGCGGAAAACTCCTTCGCGTCGGCGAGATCCAATTCCTCCCCCAGGGCGCTTTCGACGATCGCTCGGGCCAGCGGGTGCTCGGAGGCGCTCTCGGCGCTGGCCGTGAGCCGCAGCAGCTCCCGTCCAGTTGCGACCGCACCCACTTCATTCCCGTCTACCACTTGCCAGCCATGCGGCCCATTCGCGATCACGGCCACCACCGCCGGCTTGCCCTGGGTGAGCGTTCCGGTCTTATCCAGCACGACACGCGAGACATCCTTGAAGACTTGAAAGGCTTCGCCGCTGCGCATCAGGATGCCTTTGCGAGCGGCCTCGCCGCCGCCGCGGATCATCGCCAAGGGTGTGGCCATCCCCAGCGCGCAGGGGTAGCCCATCACCAACACTGCCAACGCAGCGAAAAGCGCTCGGGTCGGGTCCGCCTGGCCGCTGACCAGCCAGGCGCCCAGCGTCCAGATCAGGATCGCCAGGCCGGCGAAAGCCAAGACTCCGGGGACGTATACCGCCAGGACCCTGTCCGCCAGGGCAAGGATGCCCGGCTTCATCGCCCGCGCCTGCTCGATGTGACGCGCGACCTGCGCCAGGAAGGATTCCTCGCCAACCTGGGTGACCTCTACCAGGAGCGACCCGGTCTGGTTGATCGACCCGCCGATGACCTGCTCACCGATTCCCTTTTCGACCGGGATCGGCTCACCCGTCACCAGGCTCTCGTCAACGGCCGAAGCGCCGTCGGCCACGCGGCCGTCCACCGGGATGGACTCGCCGGGGCGCACCCGCACCTTGTCGCCGGGCTGGACCTCGGCCGTGGGAATCTCGACTTCCGTTCCATCCGAGCGCACCACGCGTGCCGTGGCTGGTTGGAGATCAAGCAGCTTGCGCACCGCCTGCGAGGCGCGGTTTCTCACCAGCAGCGAGGCCCAGCCAGAAAGCAGATGGTAGGTCGTAATGAAGGTGGCGACGGCGAAGAAGTCTGGAGCAGGAAAAATCGGGCTGAACAGGCCGATTACCCCCCCTGCAAGCCCCGCAAAGGCTCCGAACTCAAGCAGTACGTGTTGATTGAGGATGCCGCGTCGTAAGGACTGGTACGCCATGGCCAGAATGTGCCGGCCAGGCCCGAAGACCGTGGCGAGCGCCAGGGCCGGCATGAGCAGGCGGAACCAGGGCTGCGAGTAGCCCAGCCACATGGCGATCATCAGGGCCAGGGAGGCGACCGTAAAAGCGGCGGCCACCAGCAACCGTTTTCGAGCCTCCCGCAGCTCCGCCTTTTGCTCCTCGTAAGCGCGTACTTTATCGGGGTCTCGCACCGTGTAGCCCAGTTGGCGCAGCACCTCCTGCAATTCGTCGGGTGTCCGCTGCGCCGGGTCGTACTCGATCAAGGCCTCTTCGTGCGCCAGGCTGATATGGACGTCTTCCACACCCTCCATGCGGCCATAGGCCTTCTGGATGGTCATCGTGCAAAAGGAGCACGACATTCCGCCGATATTGACCTGTAGATGATCCAGCTTCCGTGCTTTGGCCGCTGACGACGACATGACACTATCTCCGACACTTGAGATTTCAGGAAGCACAAGAGTGTGCCAACTGTTCCGGTGGCTAGTTTACAGCTTCCAGTTGCTGGAATGTCAAGAGGGGATTGACTGCCTCAGGAGGCAACCGAAGAGGCGCTCAGAAAAGTGTTACTTACTTGACTCGACCTACTTCCCCTGAACCACTGCTTGAATTTCCTCCACAATCTCCGGGTTCGCCAACGTGGTCACGTCACCGATGTCCCTGGCGTCAGAGATGGCCGCAAGGACGCGGCGCATGATCTTGCCGGACCGCGTTTTTGGCATATCTGGCACGATGTGAACGTGCTTGGGTCGCGCGATCTTCCCGATCTCTGATTCGATCGCGGTGACCACCGCCTGCTGAATCTTCTTGTTCGGCTTGTATTCAGGTTTCAATGAGACATACACATCCGGTACGCGCCCCTTGATATCGTCGGCCAACGGTACAACAGCGGCTTCCCCAATTTCTGGTACTGTCAGGCAGGCCGACTCGAGTTCTTTCGTGCCTAACCGGTGTCCGGCGACGTTGATCACGTCATCGACCCTGCCCAAGATCCGGTAATACCCATCGTCGGCTTGAATTGCTGCGTCTCCCGTGAAGTAGGGCCAATCTCTCCAATCTTTGCTCTCCGGGTCCTTGCAATACTTGTCGTAGTAGGTTGAGACATACCGCTCGCGGTCCCCCCAGATCGTCTCGAAGCCGCCGGGCCACGGGTTCTGAATACAGATGTTCCCCGCCTTCCCTAAGCCGCGTGCGATCACATTGCCATCCTCGTCATAGATGATGGGATGGATGCCCGGCATTGCCGGTCCCGCGCTCCCAGGCTTCATCGGATGCAACGCCGGCATTGTGCTACAAAGGAAACCACCCGTTTCGGTCTGCCACCAGGTATCCACAATCACCGCTCTGCCTTTGCCGACGAAGTGGTAATACCATCGCCAGACCTCTGGCTCAATCGGCTCACCGACGGTGGTCATATGCTTGAACTGGAACTTGTACTTACCAGGCTCATCCGGACCGGCCTTCCTCAGCATTCGGATCGTCGTGGGCGCCGTGTGAAATATGTTGACGCCTAGCCGCTCGGCAATCCTCCAAGGACGCCCGGCGTCCGGACACGTCGGCACCCCCTCATACATGACGGAAGTGGCCGCGAGCGCAAGCGGGCCGTACACGATGTAGGAATGGCCCGTAATCCATCCAATATCAGCCATGCACCAATACACATCCTCCGGATGGATATCCTGCACATATTTCGAAGTACCCGCAGCATAGGCGAGATAGCCGCCTGTATTGTGTTGACAGCCTTTCGGCTTTCCCGTGGTGCCGCTTGTGTACATGAGGAAGAGCGGCGCTTCGGCAGGCATAGATACCGGCTCGATGCGAGTGCCAAGATAGCTGGGAAGCAACTCATCCATGAAGAAGTCCCGACCGTCTACCATGCGCGACTTTGAGGCGTATTTCCCCGGAAATCTCCGCCAGATGAGGACTTTCTCGACCGCCTGACCATTCTTCTCCGCCACCGCGACTGCCTCGTCGGACTTCACCTTGTGATCGAGCAGCTCGCCGGAGCGATGATAGCCGTCCATTGTGACCAGGATCTGAGAGCCTGAATCTGCAATCCGCTCGCCACAGGCCTTGCCGCTAAATCCACCAAAGACCTCCGAGTGGATGGCACCCAGACGGGCACATGCCAGCATCGTGATCGGCAGTTCAGGGACCATCGGCAGGTGCAGCGTCACTCGGTCGCCTGGCTTGACCCCCGCAAAGTCTCGCAGCACGGCCGCCACCTCGTTCACGCGTGCGTAGAGTTCCTGGTAGGTGATGGCGACATGCGGTTCGCCCTCCGGTTCCGGCACCCAGATGATGGCGGCCTTGTTCCGGTATTTTGGAAGGTGACGGTCAACGCAGTTGTAGCAGGCATTGATTCGCCCACCCACAAACCAGCGCCAGCTCGGAGCGTTGCTGGTGTCGAGAGTCGTGTGCCAGTACTTATCCCAGGTAAGCAAGTCTGCGTATTCCTTGAAGCACTCGGGAAAGTTCTCAAGCCGAAATCGGTCGAACACCCCCTGATCGGTCAGATTGGCCTGCGCAATGAATTCAGCCGGTGGGTAGAAATACTCCTCTTCCTGCCAGTGTGCAGCGATTTCGGATTCGCTGACTTCGATGCCTTCCTTATCGCTCATGAGAGATCCCTCCTGCGGGCTCGATTAAGCAGTACCCAAGGGTGCAAGGGTATCAAACCACTTCCCGTGCATCCAGTCCATGAATTGATCCTTTTCAAGATTGAAGCGAACAAAGCACTGCGTCTAGGATTCGGACCCCGAGTTCGGCTTCCTGCTCGGTTATGACCAGCGGTGGCGCGATGCGGATGACATTCCCGTACATGCCGAGCTTGCCAAGCAGCATCCCATGCTCTGCAGCGATTTGCAGGATCTGCAGGGTCATGTCTGGGGCAGGCGAGTACCCATCAACAGGGTCCACTATCTCAAGGCCGATAACCAGCCCTTTTCCGCGGACATCGCCCAAGCATTTATGCTTTGTCTGCAGAGCCTCAAGACCGGCCTTTAAAACCTCGCCCACTCGGGTGGCGTTTGTAGCCAGGTCTTCCTTGGAAAGGATCTCCAGAACAGCGATAGAGGCCGCGCTCGCCAATGGGTTACCGCCCCACGTGCTGGATAGCTCGCCTGCTGCCAAGGCATCAAAGATCCGGGATTCTGCTGCTAAAGCCGAGGACGGCATACCACTACCGAATCCCTTGCCCAAGCATAGCATTTGGGGTTGGACGTTTTCCCATTCGATGGCATAGAGCTTTCCAGTACGGCCGAAACTCGATTGGATTTCATCGACGATGAGCAGCAGATCTCGATCGCGGCACCAGGTTTCAAGCGCCTTCAACCATCCATCCGGCGGAAAGATAAACCCAGCCGCTCCCTGATAAGGCTCCACGATGACGGATCCCAGCTCACCCGAGGACGAAGCTTGGAGGATTCTATCCAGCGCATCTATGCAGTAGAAATCGCATTCTGGATAGCTCTTCTCATAGAAGCAGCGATAGCAATACGCGTAGGGGGCCATAATCCCCCCCGGAACCGGTGGACCGAACCCGCGTCGCGTCGCTTGACTGCCGGCAACACTAAGCGCGCCATACGTCCTGCCGTGGAAGCCACCATGGAAAGCGAGCACTTCGAACTTCTTCGTATAGCGCCTGGCCACTCGCAGGGCAGCTTCAGTAGCTTCTGATCCCGTTGTGAGTAGGAATACCCGGTCCAGATTGGAGGGAAGCGTTCCAAGAAGCTTTCGTGAGAGAGTGACCCGTTCTGGGGTCGGAAACGAGTAGCAGTTCATCAGCCGGCCCGCCTGATGGCGAATGGCCTCTACGTGCGATGGGTGGGAATGGCCAATATTGGTCACCAAGACACCGGACGTGAAATCGAGGTATTCATTGCCGTCCACATCGGTGACCCAAACCCGCTCAGCGTGGTCCCAAACCACCGGGACCTGGTCGGCGATGCAGGGAGGCTCACAGTCGCGAGAGATCTCCAGAAACTCTGCAGATCTGGGCCCTGGAACTTGTCGCTTTGCAGGGAGTTTCATTCCCATACCTCTATCGATTCACAGATTTCGAGGCACTGTAAAACACCTCTTTGATCCACGTCACGCGAAGATACGACCTTAGCAATCCTCGAGCGCTTAGAAACCTACCGCTGGACCCTGCCGGAAGTCTCGCCTCCCATGAGTCGAGTAACTTCATCGACTGTGGCCAGATTGGCATCGCCAGGGATAGAGTGTTTGAGACAAGATGCAGCAGCAGCAAATTCGAGCGCCTCGCGATCTTCCATGCCTGCTGCCATGCCGAATATCAACCCTGCCGAAAACGCATCCCCGCCCCCAACGCGGTCGACGATATGCGTGATGTCATATTTGGTGCTCAGCATGAATTCCTGGCCATTGTGCAGACAGGCTGCCCATCCATTGTGACTGGCACTGTAGCTCTCCCGGAGCGTGATGGCCTGATATTTTAGGTTCGGATAAGCCGTCAACACTTTCTCGCAGAGCGTCCTGTACTTCTCCGGATCCAATTGGCCAGCCTCGACCTCCTGCTCCCAATCGCCCGCTTCGACACTGATACCGAGGGACCTTTGGCAATCCTCCTCATTCGCAATGCCTACATCAATTAGCTTCACGATTTCAGTCATGACTTCAGGGGCTTCCTTGCCGTATTTCCATAATTTTTTTCGGAAGTTGTAGTCGCAAGATACGGTGATGCCTTGCTCCTTTGCGGTTCGCACGGCTCTGAGGGTGTGGTCAGCTGCGGATTGGCTCAATGCGGGGGTGATGCCGGTAACGTGGAACCATGTGGCCCCGTCGAAGATAGCGTTCCAATCCAGCACCCCAGGACCCGTCGTCGCGATGGCCGAGCCTGATCGGTCGTAGATGACCTTTGAAGGGCGCTGATTGGCGCCGGGTTCGAGAAAGTAAATGCCCATGCGGTCACCGGCGCGGGCGATTGGTGAGATATCCACGCCGCATCCCTTGAGATGTGCCACACAAGCGTCACCAATCGGATTGGCAGGCAAAACGCTTGCGAAACCAACGTCCACTCCGAAGCTGGCCAACGAAATAGCAACATTGGCCTCGCCACCACCGAAGGTCGCCTCCAAGACTGGAGATTGAAAGAAGCGCTCAAAGCCTGGCGGCTTAAGTCGCAGCATGATTTCGCCAAAGGAAACCACGCGAGCGTTCATGGCGAGCCCTCCGCACGTGTGGAGTGAACAATATCCACGGCTTCCCGGACCAGGCGCGAGATTTGAGCAAACTCGCCATCGGCAATCAGCCCCCGCTTCGCCAGCCAGCTGCCGCCACAGCAATGAACGGCCGGCAAACGCAGATAATCCGCCAGATTCTTGGGGTTGATCCCACCGGTCGGAATGAACTTAACCTCCCGATAGGGTCCAGCGATAGCCTTAATGGTTCGGATGCCGCCCAGAGCCTCGGATGGGAAGAACTTGAGCACCTGGAGCCCTCGATCAAGAGCCATATTGATCTCCGTTGGTGTCGCCACGCCGGGTGTAACGGCGATGTTGTTGTCGAGGCACCAGGTAACGACATTGGCGTCATAGCCAGGGGAAACAATGAATCGAGCGCCGGCCTCCGCGGCTCGTTCGGCTTGTTCCTTGGAGAGAACGGTCCCCGCGCCGACCAAGATCTCGGGATGGGTGCGCGAGAGCTCACGAATGGATTCTTGCGCCGCAGCGGTGCGGAAGGTTATCTCGGCGCAGGGCAATCCGCCCTCCAGAAGCGCCTGCCCCAATGCAGGAGCGTCGTCTGCGCTTGGGATGGCGATTACCGGCACTACGCCGTACTCACCAAGCTTCATCACCACCTCATTCATCGTTGAACTCCCTTTCGTCGAACGATTGGACGAAGTCGTACAACGCGGACGCGGCGGTCATAATGTCGTCTATTCGGATCTGCTCGTCCTTACTATGCGCATGGCGAAGCGATCCTGGGCCAAAAACAACGGTGGGGATACCCGCCTGGTTGTTATAGAACCATGCATCGCAGGCGGCGGTCATGGCACAGATTTCGCCAGATGCGCCCTGCTGCTGTACGGCCTTTACCAACTCTCTCACCAGCGGATGCTCTGCGTCCAGGCCACAGCCGTCGGAATTGAGCATCGGGAAAGCGATTTCGAAGTGATCGCGCAGCCATTCATCACCTTCGTCTCGAATGGCCTCCGCCATTTGCAATTGGACCTGGTGGCGGTCTGTGTTTGGCAGGAAACCGAGAACCCCTTTGACCGTCGCTTCGGACGGGACACTTGCGGGCCATTTCCCGGCGGCACACTCACCAAAGGTTATGGGCATCGGATCCTCATGGCGATCGAAGAGCGGATGTCCCCTCGAAGCTTCAAGCAGCCGGTCGTGATAGCGCTCAAGGATACCCATAGCTTGGACAACTTCCTTCAATGCGCTCACAGCTCTCTCTTTGCTGCCGCTATGGCTTGCATAACCAAAGGTCTTCAATTCAAACCAGACCGCACCTCGCACTGCTGGTACGACGGCGAGCTCGGAGGGTTCCAGCACAACCGCGCAATCGGCCGCGACCCCGCGGCGCACCATGGCCAGGGTGCCGTTCCCTCCATTCTCCTCCTCGACCACAAAATGGAAGAACAGATCTCCTGCGGGCTTCGCACCCGAGTAGCTGAGCAACTTGGCCAGTGCGAACAATGTCGCTGCTTGGCCTTTGGCATCGCATGCGCCTCGGCCATAGATCTTTCCGTGCTCCATGTTAGGTGAAAAAGCATGCTCCTGTCCTTCGCTCGGCGGCACGACGTCCAGGTGGGTATTGAAGACAATCGACGGTCCCTCTCCTCTGCCGCGTATGATGCACTCCAAATTCGGCCGATCCGCGTAGCTGATCCCCGGAATTCGAAATGCATAGTCCGGATCCTCCATGATCGAATCGTGGATCGGGACGAGCTCATTCTGATCCACGAAGGGGGTCAACGCCTGGTGCAGGAGACGGATGGCAGGACCTTCTCCCCCTCGGGTGGAGGGGATCCGAATCAGATCCATCAGCAGTTCGATGGTCTCATCCCGCACTGCTTCTGATGCGTTCACATTCGTCTAATTACTCGCTGCACTATGGAATCAGCAACGCCTTTACGGCTTGCATCTCCTCTACTGCATTAAACACCGATTCCCATTCGGTAAGCGGGGCCGAATGAGTAATGAGCCTTGCGACGTCTATCTGTTTCGACGCAATCAATCCAATGGTTTTCTCCCAAGAGGTGAAGCCCGTGCTCAGGTTAAAAACAATCGTGCACACTTTCCAGATTGCAGCATCCCAAGGGAATGCAACGGTGTCTTGTCCGGTCATGCCGATGACAGTAATTCTTCCAAGTCGGCGCACAAGGTGGGGCGTTGCGGCAATGGCAGGAGCGGCCCCCGATGCCTCCACGACCAAATCCGCGCCGCGTCCGTCCGTGAGGCCCTGTACGGCTCGTACAATATCCTGCTGACCAGAAACTATGATCTCGTCGGCGCCGATCTCACGCCCGAGCGGCAGCCGCAGGCTCTCATCGGCTGCAGTGCCGATCAGCGCGACCGTCCGAGCACCGGCGGCTTTTGCGACCATCACCGAGAGCAGGCCGATGGGCCCCGGTCCCAATACGACAACGAAATCGTTGGGTTCGACGATGCCGCGTTCTAGAACATCCTGAACGACATTGGCGGTGGGCTCGACCAATGCCGCTTCCTGGAAGGAAACCGAATCGGGGAGGCGATGTAGGAGATGCTCTGGCATGGCGATGAATTGGGCGAAGGCGCCATCAATGCCCCACCCTGGAGATCGCTTCTCAGAGCACAATTGAATGTGCCCAGTGCGGCACACCTCGCATTTTCCGCAAGCCTTGGTGTGCGGCTCGGCCACAACACGATCTCCCACAGCGAAATTGGAGACCGTTGATCCAGCTTCTACCACGACGCCCGAAAATTCGTGGCCCATAATGACTGGAGGCCAATAGGGAAAGCGGTCGTGGCGAATGTGAATATCTGTGCCGCATATGCCAGCCGCCTTGACCTCGATCAGCACCTCATCCGCTTTTGGTGAGGGGATTGGCGCATCTATGAGTGCCATATTCCCGGGGCCCTTGGCGGTCTTAAAGAGGCCCTGCATCTTCTCGGGTTTGGTCATCGTTACACTACTCTGCCTGCATGAATCCAAAGGCGGGATTAAGCGGCAGGACTCTCCACCTCCGGATTGACTAAGAATCGTGGCTTCTCACCCTTCAAGAAGCGGCGAACATCCTCCACGATTTTCTCTCTGATGCTCCAGCCTGCTTCCTCGGACAGCCATGACAAGTGGGGTGTGCAAGTGGCCCGCTCGTTATGCAGCAGCGGAGAATCTGGATCGGGTGGCTCCTTCTCCTCATAGACATCGATCCCCGCATGTGCGAGCTCGCCCTTTTTCAAGGCTTTGTCCAGCGCGCTTAGGTTGACAATGCCGCCGCGGGCGGTGTTGATGAGAATTGCCGTTGGTTTCATGAGCCTGAATTGCGGCTCGTCGAGTAGGTGATACGTCTCTTCATTGAGCGGGGTATGCACGGTTACGATATCCGCTTTCCGTAGGGTGATTTCCAGGGGGATAGTTTCAATGCCAAGCGATTGCTTCCGCCTCTCAGAGAGATAGGGGTCGTAGATCAGATATTGCAGTCCGAAGCCTTGCGTCATCTTATAGACGGTGCTGCCGATTCTGCCGCAACCGACGATGCCCAGAGTTTTCCCACGCACCGAGTACACCGGGTATATGGGATCGAACGCCCACTCGCCTTTGTCACACGAATCCATCAAGATTCGTTTTTGCATCATAAGCTTCCGCTGGCAAGCGAAGATCAGCATGATGGCCTGCTCGGCCACCTCATTGACACAATAATCTGGGATATAGGAAACACTGATCCCTCGGGTGGCCGCCGCCTGGATGTCCACGTTGTCATAGCCGGCACCGTGGCGAATGATCAGCTTGCAGCGCTCGAGGCCGTCCATCACTTCGCGCGTGATCTTCGCCATATTGACGATCAGTACATCCGACTGGCCAGCAGCCGCTATTAGCTGCTGAGCGGTCCCGAATTTCAAGTGGTGGGCTGAGAACTTGACCCCCAACTCACGGAACTGCTCCGCTTCCCATTCCAGATCGGGCTCGATGAAATCAGTGACAACTACCCTGGAATCGATCATTCTCCGTTCGATTTCTGCATTCCATCTTCCCGACCGCTGATCAGTGTCCCCCAGCCGGCCACTGAAGCCTGGGGATTGGCTCCTTGTAGCTAGAAGTGACCGCGCACAGTTGCCAAGGCCAGGTTGGTGCATACGATGCGAAGGTGCATGACCTGCCGATAGTCGGTCGACTGATAGCGAATGGTCCGCCCGCTGACTCGCTCAACACCTGGGATCAACGAGCAAAGATGAGCGATTTCCGAGAGCGAGAAGTCGATTTCCAATTCGAACGATTCGGGTAGCTCAAGTGGCGAGAACTCCCCTGCGCGCTCCACAGCCTTTCTCGCGGTCTCCCGAATGACTTGGCGGGCATCCTGCAGTGGCAGATTCTGGGCAGTGAATTGCGATAAGCCGCGCTTGACTACCGCATTTTCGATTTCTGGGATGAGGGCTTTGGCTTCCTCGGCGAATTTGTCGTCGCCCACGACCAAAACAAGCGGGACGCCGAGAAGAGCTCCCCAGTAGGCATTCAGTGCAAGCTCGCCCACAGCCTTACCATTTAGACGCAGAGCGACTACATCCCTCATCACGTAGCTGTGATTGAGCACGCCACCGGCTGTTCCGGCCATGGCATGACCCATGATGACCGCGCCAGCGAAGGATGGATCGAGACCTTCCATCTGGTTGTCGCGCTTCACATAGCCGGATATGTAGGATGCCTTAGGATGTAGAAGCTCAGGGAGCATGTAGTTCATTGCCGCATGTGCTTCGTTCACCAGGAATTCGGAAGCGCCGCCTTCAATCCCTCCTTCGATAATGGCGTTAATATCCTCAATCCATCTGCGGCGGGCGTGTTCGAAGTCAGGATGGCCGGGGAAGCACTGATGTCGATCGACAACTCCCGTGACCCCTTCAAAATCGGCGGATATATAGATCTTCATTCTTCGTCCGCCAGTAGGCTCTCTTCGCTCTTCGGATCAAAGAAATGCATGGATTCAGTCTCAAAGCGAACGGTGATCCTTTCATTCTCGCGCAAAGGGATGTCTGGATTCGCAAGGCATGTGAGCGGAAGATCATCGATCCTCAGCATGAGCAAGTTTGATTGGCCAAGTAGCTCAAGCGCGACGATCTCAGCGTCAAGAGCTTTTAGGGTCTCTCCGCCCACAAGGTGAATGGACTCGGGTCGAATGCCCATGATCGCGGGGATCGTCTCTTCTTTGGCCCTCCCAAGCGCAGCGAGGCCCTTCGCCCCTGCATCCACTTCCAGGTTTCGAAAACGAAAGATTGCATCACCATTTGCTCGTTGCAGTTTCCCTTCCAGCAGATTCATCTCCGGGCTTCCCACAAAGGTAGCGGTGAAGATATTCCTCGGCCTTCTATAAAGGTCGGAGGGTGACGCGATCTGCGCAATCCGCCCCTCATTCATGACGGCAATTCGCGTACCAAGAGTCAGGGCTTCTACTTGATCATGGGTCACATAGATGAAAGTCCCGGATATGCCGCCAGCTTCCTCCACCAGGCTTTTATGGAGCAGCTTGAATTCCGACCGCATGCCGGCGCGCAGCTTGGCATCGAGCGCAGCCAAAGGCTCATCGAGCAGAAAGACCTTAGGGCTACGAACCAGAGCCCGAGCAAGGGCCACTCGCTGCCGCTGGCCACCACTGAGCTGGTCCGGATAACGGTCAAGCAGCTCTTCAATCTGGACTCTGTTCGCCGCTTTCGTTACCCGATCACCGATCTCTTCTTTCGGCCTGCGAATGTTCCGTAGGTAGAATGCGATGTTGTCGAAAACGGTCATGTGGGGATAGAGCGCAAGGTTTTGAAAGACCATGGCCATATCCCGCCGCTCGGGAGGGACGTCTGAAATATCTTTCCCCCCCAATATCACCTGCCCGTCGGTCTGGATCTCCAAACCCGCGATGATCCGGAGGGTGGTGGTTTTGCCGCAGCCGGACGGCCCCAGAAGAACCACAAAATCGCCCTCGTCAACATCCAGATCAAGCCGGTCTACTGCCAATGTTCCCGGGAAGCGCTTCGTAACTGATTCGAGTCTCAAGAAAGCCATGCCGACTCCTCCTCAGAGCCCCAATCGGGCCGTGAGGCCTTCCAAGATGTGCTTGCGGAAAACGATCGCTAGTAGCAGCGGCGGGAGAATACTCAGGGTGGCCGCGGCCGCGATCATGCCCCGGCTAGTGCTCATGCCTTGCGAAAGGGAAGCCAGGACCGCGGTCTGGGTTTGGGATTGAATGGTCTGGGTCAGGATGGTGGCAAAGACGAACTCGCCATAGGAAGCCATGAAGGCAAAGATCGCCGCAGCGATAAGCCCGGGCTTGGCCAGGGGCACGACCACTTTCGTCATCATTCGGATATAACGGCAGCCATCCAACCTTGCGGCCTCCTCGAATTCGACAGGTATGTTGTGGAAATAAGCACGAAGAATCCAAATCGTGAATGGGAGGGTGATGGCAGAGTAGATTCCCACCAAGGCTAGCTTGGTGTCGAGCAGATCCAGCCGCAGGAGAAGGATATACATTGCCACGACGATCGAGATTGAGGGCAAGAGCCGTGTTGCAAGTAACAAGAGGAAGACTTTGCGGTCGCCCCAGAATCTATAGCGGGCGAAGATATGAGCCGCCGGGAAACCCACCACCACATTGATCAACGTTACGATGCTCGCGATCATGATGCTGTTGATAATGGCCGGATAGACGAGAGTGCCCCTCATGGTGTACATGGATTGCAGCATGATCGTCGAGTCCGGCGGGATCACACCCGTGAATATAAAGGAGTAGTGGTTCGTGGTGAAGACGTCAGCACTTGGGAAATAATGTGGAGGCCTATCCTGCAGGGCAATCTCCTTTTGGAAGCTCGAGACCACTACCCAGTAAATGGGGGCAAGCAGGTAGAGCAGCACCACTATGCTAACGAGCAGCACGAGGATCTTTTGGGCCCGACGTCGCCCGGAGATTGTGTTGAAAATCATGGCCTCCCCTTCCGTCTCTAGGGAGCCTCCCGTCGCTTCAGTCGGCGCTCAGGGTTGAGCACCACGAGATAGAGATAGATGAAGACAATCATGATAAGTGCCAGAATGATCGCCATGGCTGCTCCGCGGCCGAATCGCGTGAAGGTGAACGATTCCACGTAAACGAGCCAAGCGAGTGTCCTTGTTGCGTCGCCTGGTCCACCCTGAGTAATCACAAAAACAAGCCCAAAGTGCATTACCAAGGCGAACATCGTCTGGATCACCAGTACCATCTGCAGCACGGGTCGTAACAAAGGCAGCGTGACCTTAAAGAAGGCCCGTATCGATCCGGCGCGGTCCATGCGGGCCGCCTCATAAACGCTGGAAGGTATGGTGGCCAAGCCGGCCGCGAAGAGGAAAGTGCTGTAGGGGACAAACTTCCAGACATAGGCAAATAGGATGGCCCAAAGCGCCCACCGCGGATCGGCCGCCACTGTGATGTACTCGTCGATGATGCCAAGTCCGTTGAGGACGCCGTTCATGACCCCAAAGGTGGGATCATAGATCCAGGCCCAGATGACTGCGCTCACAGCGCCAGGAATTGCGTAGGGCAGGAGAAGCGCAACCTTGATGAGGCCATTGCCTCGGAATTGCTGGTTGATCAATAGGGCAATCGCCAGGGAGATCACGACCACTGCCACTACGGCCACAAGCGTGAATTTCAACGTGACCACCAGGGAATTGTAGAACCCGGGCGCTACCGTTGATTTCGTGAAGATATCTATAAAATTTTGGAACCAAATGACCTTCCCGGTCGGAACTCCGTACTTATATTCTTTAAAGGCGACAATAAAGGAATAGAGCAGAGGATATGCGATGAAAAACAGGATAAAGACGAGGGAGGGCAAGATGATCCGATAGGCAAACAAGGAAGTCTGCCGGAATCGTTTGCGCTCATAAGGAGATTGCATGCAATCTCCTGAGCCAGAGTAGGCAGGGGTGAGGCCTAGCCTCACCCCTGCGCAATCGCGCCTTGATGCTATTCCGCCTTGAGATCAAGCCACTGCTGCTTGATATTTTCAAGCACGTTCTCGGTGGTGTCCTGGCGCAAGAGAGCCTTCTGCACCTCAGTGCGGACATAGGAGATCCACTCTGCGAACCAAGGTGCTGATATTCCATCCTTGGAGATCGCTAGCTCCTTCTGAGCCTGCATGACGTTGGTGTCGGCCATTGCAGAGAAGGCTTTCTCAACGGCCGGATCCTGCCACAAGGACAGTATCGAGAATCCCAATCCATTCTCCACGGCCCAACGCTTGGCGACCTGATAACCAGTCTCGCCATCTACAGTCGTCTTGCCGCCCATGAACTCGATCAGCTCCCAAGATGCCACCTTGGTCGCCTCATCCCGCAACGCGCTATTTCCCATCACGTACATGCGGGAGTAACCATCGGTGGCATGGGTAGCGCCTGGCATCATAGAAACCTCAGCCTGGCCGGCCACCTTAGAGATCCCTGGTGTGTTGAACTCGCGCACCATGTAACCTGGCACGATGACGAAAGCCGCGTCGCCGTTCTTGAAGGCCTGCTGCACATCAACGGCGGTCATTTCGAGCACCTTATTGGGCACGATACCGGTGTCATTGATGGATGCGGCTATGTACTCGATCATGTCATAAACAGGGCCCGAGTCGGTTTCGAAAATGGGTTCAAAGTTCTCATCGAACAGATCCGCTCCTTCAGAGTAGATCAGTGCGAAGAAGCCCTCATCGAACCAAGCTCCGGCCTTCAGACCGACCATAAACGGCTGGCTGGTGATCCCCTTATCCATGAGGATCAGCGACTGTTCCGTAACCTCATCCCAGGTGGTTGGCGGCGATGCGATACCCGCTTCCTCCAACATGTTCTTGTTGTAGAAGAAGTACATGACATCCGTGTAGTACGGCAGGCCATAGAGCTTGCCATCGTAGGTCATGGCTTCCACCGAGTATGGAGCGATATCCGTCACATAATCTCTTATCTCGGGGAAGTAGTCTTCAACTGGTACGACCCAGCCTGCCGCGGCCCACTTGGCCAGCCAATGATCCGATCCATACAGCACATCGAAGCCGCTTCCACCTGCGAAAGTCGTGGTGACGTACGTATCGAACTCACCGAATCCGGCGTCAGACCAATCGATTGCCACATCGACTTTCACTGGCGCCTGCTCTGCCACCCATTCCACGTACTTATCGGAATTCTGCTGGACCTTTTCCAGGTCATAGGTCCAGCCCGCGAACTTAAGTGTCACAGGCCCTAAGGGGGCCAGCTCCTCGGGGACGGCTTCCTCTGCTGCCCCCTCCTTCTCCACAACTACCGGAACCTCTACGGTTATCACGACCGGCTCTGGAGCTTCTGCTGGCTCTGCCGCGGGGGCGCACCCCGCGGTCGCCAGGAGGAAGGAGCTGACTAGCAGCGTCCCAAGCATATGTCTCTTCTTCATGATGTCCTCCACTCGCAACTTGAAAAACGGATCAATCGGATGTTCCCGGCCGGCCTAGCAACTCAAAGGTCTTTCCGGCCAGTCAACCTGGAAGCCTCTTCTGCAGAAACTCCCTCTTTCAGAAGTTTTCGCGTGTCTGACTCGTTCTCTGCCCTCCTTTCCGTCTCCTCAAGGATGTCCTCTGCGATTTCTTGAGGGATGATCAAGACCCCATCGCTGTCACCCACAACAAAATCCCCCGGACGGATGAGTACATCGTTGAACCAGATGGGGATCTGCCAATCTCGGAGCCTCGAGCGAAAGAATCCATCTACCGGACTCGTGAATCTGCAGAAGATGGGGAAGCCCATCATCTTCACGAAGCCCGTATCCTTGGCTCCTCCATTAATTACCGCACCGTTTACGCCGTTGCCCATGCATACCGTGGTTGCCAACTCTCCCCAGAAACCCGATGTCTGATCATTGCCTGCATCGACGACGATGATGCTGTCTTCTGGGTAAGAAGCCACCATTTTGGCGGCCGGGCGCTCACGTTCATCGGGCAAGGGATCGAGTATCCATTGCAGCGTGAATGCGAACCCTGCCACAACCTCACTTCGCAATTCCATCGTGCAGCATTTGATATCCGGGCCCAACCATTGATGATGCATATCGCGCTCTTGGAACACATCATTGATGGCGGCGGTATAGAGCTGCTGATAGCGTTCAACCATCTCCTTGACCGGGATTTCGTAGGAATGCAGCTTCACAGTAATTCTCCTCCCTGGGGATAGCTCACCTGCAACTCAGCGGCGGCTCGTTTCACCCAATCTCAGCTACTTCGATCCGGCGGCCCTGCTCGATGCTGGTTTGCACCGCCTCCGCGACTTGCGTGACCTTCAATCCATCCCAACCGGAGGGGTATGAACCTTCAAGCTCCTTCAATGAGCCCCCCGATTTCAAGAAACGCACGTTATCCAGGAAATCCTTAATGGCGTCCGCGAAGTACCCATTTACTGTCTGCCAACCAAAGACGCTTTGCGCAGAGAAGATGGCTCCCAAATTGGGAGTGACTGCGCCGTCCGCAGAGCTACAGTAGCGAAGACCACGATCCTGGCTATCGAGCTCGATGAGTCCATCGCTTCCGACAATTCGCAGCCCCTGATTGACAACGGCCTCGAATTGGAGAGGCAATATCCAATTCACGTCGATAGTGCACGTCAGTCCACCCTCCATGAGGATCGAGGCATTGATAGCGTCGTAGGTATCGATACCCATGGAGGAAAGCTTGCCTTTGCGTCCGTAGGCGAATACAGAAAGAGCTTCGCGGCCGCTCACCCATCGCACTAGGTCATATTTGTGAACGCCGAGAAACCAGAAGGGGGAGGACTCTGCGGCCCAACGGGAAAGCCACTCAGAGGGAACCGTAATCTTGTCCTCCATATAGGCATACGCATAATAGGGATCGCCTATCTTTCCCTCCTGCACCTGCCGCCTAATATCGATGTTGTACGGGTCATAGCGCTTGTGAAGATCCACCTGCAGGAGCAGACCTTTCTCCTCTGCGATTTCCATCATGGCTCTGCATCCTGCGGTGCTTAGATCCATGGGTTTTTCGACCAGGACGTGCAAACCTTGCTGGAGCGCGTGAATGCCCATCTCACGGTGGAGATGATCCGGAGTGGCCACAGTAATGGCGTCGAGGTTCTCGGCCTCGATCATCGACCGGTAATCCGTGTAGCCCTTAATTCCAAACGCTTGGGCCTGCCTGGTAGCCGTGGCCTGTGTGCGTGAGGCGAGAGCCACGAGCTCAAGACTGCCTTCATCTTCAAGCTGCTTGGCCGCCCGAAGGTGATAGGTCCCCCAGATCCCGCCGCCTATGACTCCGACACGGATATTGGATCCGCTCATGCGCGCCCTTCAGAAAGCGGCATGGGTAGCCGACGGTCGGCTACATTAGTTCTCAGGGTGGTTATTTGTGAAGAGATTTCCGTAGCAGTCTCGACCACTTTATCTTTCAGAAAACTTTCCAGCCCGGTCTTCATCAGCCGAGTCGACGGTCCCGATACAGATATCGCCGCCAGGGCATGTCCCCTCATTTCCCAGATTGGCGCAGCGACGCAGCATATTCCTATCTCGACCTCTTCTCGATCAACGGCATAACCCTGCTGCCTTACCCTGTGAAGCTCCTCTCTTAGAACCTCTGAGCGAGTGATCGTGTTTTCAGTTATCTGCTCCAGCTTTCGCCGTGTAAAGAATTCATCGAGCTCTGCTGGTGTGACGTGCGCAAGCAGAACCTTGCCAAGAGCAGTGCAATGGCAAGGTTGTCTGCGACCGAGCTGAGGCGTCATACGCAAGAGGTGATCGTGCGAATCAACATGATCGACATAAACCAATTCGAAATCATCCAATACCCCCATGAAGACGGTCTCCCTTACGCTTTTTGAGAGTTCGCCAAGCATGGGGTGCGCGCTGCGGATAAAGTCCCATTGATCCAACACGGCCTTGCCATAGAGCAGCATTTGCAGGGCTAGGCTGTATTGCCTGCTGGTCGGATCTTGTTGGACTGCTTTGCGGATGAGAAGGGTCTGAAGCAGCCGGTGGGCGGTTGTAGTGCTCAGGTCTAGAGCATGTGCGATCTCGCTCACACCCATGCTCCCTCCGTTGTCCCGGAGAAGGTCGAGGATCATAAATGCCCGTTCAACGGATTGAACACTACCTCGTCTGTGGGATATACTGGCGTCAGGGCTTTCCATGATGCGGAATGGGTTTGCGAATAGTGGAATACAAACCTATTATCGCGAAACATATACCGTACATGAAGGACGAATGTCATCTTTGGGACGTGATCATCCGCTTAATCCGTAAGGACGGCAAGGACCCGTTATCAGCTTTTTCTTGAACTTGTGGGGATGCACTGGCGTCTCAGTTAGTGGAGGAATTTATGTATACTTCCTCAACTTCAACATGAGGCATTATCGAATCTTTTAGGGAGGAGAATTATGCAGCACCTGGACCAAATACCACCCGACCTGGCCAAGAAAATGCGTTACTGGTCGAATCTGGGGCACTGGATCATAGGCGGCCTGTTGGCAGTGGTCGGCATTCTGGCACTGTTGGAGAACCTTGGCACATTGAGCGGCGGATGGGTTTATGCCTGGCCCGGCGCGCTTGCGCTGGCTGGGCTGATGCTGCCGCTGGGCATCCTCAGCCATGGCCACGAGGAGTATGGGCGTGAGGTGGTCCTGGCCGACCCGCAGCAGCGGCAGCACCTGATCATGGGAGGCATCATATTCCTGGCAGGCGTGGCCGAAATCGTCGCGCTAGCGGCCGGCATTGGCTTCCTGCGCTACGCTTGGCCACTGGCGCTGGGCGCGGTTGGGGTAATTTTTCTCGTTCACCCGCAGCACGGCACTGATGCGGCGGCTGTCAAGGCAGTGCGCATCCACCGCATCCTGGGCGGCACGTTCATCCTGGCTGGTCTGGCGCGTCTCATTGCGGTGCTCACGGGCGCGTACAGCGGCCTGTTTGGGTTCGCATGGATCATTCTGGTGCTGTTGGCTGCAGCGCAATTGATTTTCTATCGCGAGCCCGAGGGTGCGTACGAGGCGGGTTCACACGGTAAACACGGATCTTAAGCCATTCAGGCGCATCGGCGGACTCTCCAGTATGATCACGGCTTCTTCCATTTCCTGTCTTTAGAGGTCTTGCTCCTCGATCCCGGCTCGGTGGGAGGGCAAGTCGCGTATAACCTGGGGATCCTTTCCCTTTAGATGGTTTACGTGCTGCAGGCCACATGGAATGGGCGGATCGCGTGGAAGTTATGGAAAACGACCGACGATCAGCGGTAGATTACTGAGCCGCGATTGAAATTGCTCGCGGCCTTAGATGGAGGTGAAACCTGGTGCGTAAAGTGGGGTTGATCTCGTTAGCCTGCTCGCCGTTGAAGGTGCTGCGCAGGCAATCTGCAAGCCGGCTTGTGACCGGCGGGGTGATTCTGGCAGCATCCGTTCTCACCGCCTGCCAGGCCGCTGCGCCCGAACCCCCGACGCTGCCCGCCCCCAGCCCGACAGCCACCCGCGCCCCCTCGCCCACACCGGACTTGCTGCTGCAGGGAACGGGGCCGGATCGCGCCCAGCAGGGTCGCTCGGTCTACCTTGCCACCTGCGCGGTCTGCCACGGAGCAGATGCGGAAGGGTACGCCAACGAGCTCGCGGCCCCCGCACTGAACGCCAGCGAACATGCGTGGGAACATGCGGATCCGCAGATTCATCTCTGGATTGTTGAAGGCAAGCTTGGCTTCGGCCGGCAGATGCCGGCCTATGGGGATCAGCTAACGGACGCCGAAGTGCACGCGGTGATCGCTTATCTACACAGCCTGTGGTTGCCTGAGCGGCTCAGAATGCAGCAGGACTTGAGCCTTCGCTGGCCGGCGACGCCAGAACCGACCTGGACCCCTGAGCCATAAGGGAAGTGCCGGCGACCGACGGTTGCGGATCGACTGCTCGAGGGGCCGCTTCCACCAGCGCAAAGTGGAGCGGACTCGGCCAAAAGCCTAATTGCAGCTCGGGCTAGAAAATCGCGTCGGCGAAGATCGTCCAGTAGTAAACGAGGTACGCGCCAGCCCCTACCAGGAACATCGCGCTGATGCGGTCCAGGTAGGGAAGCAGTCCTTTTAGCCAGCGGGAGATCGTACCCTCTGCCAGCGCGCTGGCGATGGTTACAGCAATAAGCACAATTCCCATACCCAATGCGTAACCGATGAATTGGCCAATGGCGGTGCCGATTCCCTGGGTAGCAAATGAGCTTCCGACCACCACCAGGAAGATCGGCAGGGTGCAGCTCAAAGAGCCGGCGGCGTAGACAATCCCAAAGAGGAAGATGTTCTGCGGGTTTCGCTTGGGGGTTATGGTCAGTCGAGAGGCGGCCATGATCCCGAGTTTGGCCTTGCTGAGCAAGAGCCAAATTCCCAGGCCCACCATCAGGACTCCGATGGCCAGGCCAACAAAGGGGAATATCCCGACCAGAAACTGCCCGCCGGCCACAATCACGCTGCCCACAAGCGCGAAGACGGCAACGAAGCCGGCGGTTGCCAGGAGGCCCATGACTAGCGCCCTCCCAAGCCTCTGCCCTGCCGGAGATGCTTGCGTTTCGGCGGTCGATGTCCCGATTTGGAAGGAGATATAAGACGGCAGCAGCAGGAATCCACAGGGGTTCACGCTGGCCACCATTCCCGCCGCAAATGCGAAGCCGATCGGCAGAAATGTAGCCAGGTCTGCGGCACTGGATTCGGCGCTGGCCTGAAGGCTGATGAGCACCAGGATCATGCCCCCTACCAGCGCGGCCGGGATCACAAAGGAAGCCAGATTCTTCAGGCCGTCAGATGGAGTGGCTGCTGTGAGGCCCAGCTCTTTACCTGCCACGGCGAGTCTCCTCAGCCACAATTTCGTGGTCTCCCATGAGCCGAGCCGCCGGTGTGTTCGCCACCGGCCACTCCTGAAGATCCTCACGCTCACAAATGCCGCTCATGACTTCACTCATATCCTTATATCAAGCAGGCTGCCGCAAGATTCTTAGTCTCGACTTCTTAGTCTCGACT
>JBGMQN010000069.1:0-35111 GCA_048054495.1 Anaerolineales bacterium | reverse complement strand
CTTATATCAAGCAGGCTGCCGCAAGATTCTTAGTCTCGACTTCTTAGTCTCGACTATTGAAGGGACCGGTTGTCCGTATGGTCTTATGACGAGCTGGCCTGCGCGGTTATTACGCCGCTCTAACTGGCCGAGGCCTCCAAGAGCTGTTCCACCAGCTCCACCAGCTTGCCCTTGGTGAGCAGGCCGGTCCAGGTGTCGACGATTTCTCCCTCGGGTGAGATGAAGTAGGTGGTTGGCATACCGAGCAGGCCATAATCCAGCACAACATTGGCGTCCGTCGTCGTGCCGGCTGGGTAAGTGACTGCCAGCTCAGTCAGCAGAGCCCGTGCGTCCGCCTGCGATCCAAGCCCCACGAAGGGACCGACATCAAGGCCAACCAGTAGCATCCGATCACCGTACTCATCGTAGACTTCCTGCAGATCCGGCATCTCGACCCTGCAGGGCGGGCACAGTCCCGCCCAGAAATTGAGCACTACCGGTTTGCCCTGGTCTAACAGCTCCTGGAAGCGAACGGTATCGCCCCCGAGAACTTCCTGGCCTTGATAGACGATCAGCTCAAAATCGGGGGCGAGCTCGAATTCACCGCTCTCGGCCGCGCTTGGCGCATTCGCAGCCGGCGCCGTCTCTGGGGCCGCGGCCTGGGCGCATGCGGCCAGAACAAGCATCCCCGCGGGAATAATCGCAAGTCGGATTCTTAGCTTCATAGGTCACTCCAAAGTCCAAGCGGACGCCTGGCGGTGCCAGCCTAATCGGTTATCGGTCGGCCGCACCGTAAGTGATATTACGCAATTCCTAAATTCGAATCTACGTCGGACATTAGACGCCTGGGCTGAGCAGGGGCTTACCCGCGCAGCGGCTTCTAAGCCCTTGCAGCTGCGGACGAGGTGTTTCGAAAGCCCAGCAGGCGAACCGAATTCAACACCACCACCAGGGTGCTGCTCTCATGGAACACGATCGCCAGACCGATGCTGGCCAGCCCACCCAGGGCCAGCACAACCAAGATGGCGATCACGCCAAGCGAAATGAACAGATTCTGTTTGATGATGGCCAGGGTCGCCCGCCCCAGTCCCACAGCAAAGGGCAGCTTCCCAAGGTCATCTGCCATCAATGCCACGTCTGCCGTCTCCAGGGCTACATCGGTGCCTGCCCCGCCCATTGCGATCCCGACGGTGGCGTTGGCAAGCGCCGGCGCATCGTTGACCCCGTCTCCCACCATGCCGGCCACGCCGTACTCTTCGACCAGCGCCTGGATCGCCTGCAGCTTGTCTTCCGGCATCAAGTCCGCCCGGTAGTCGGTCAGTCCGATCTGATCCGCGATATGAGCCGCCACCCGCGCATTGTCGCCGGTCAGCATAACCGTCTCATCTAATCCGAGCTTGGCGAGCTTCGCGACCGCAAGCTGAGCGTCTTTTCTTACAACATCTGCGACAGCGATCGCTCCCATGATCTCTCGATCCTCGCTGACCAACATGACGGTCTTACCCTGCGCCTCAAGCGCCTGGACCGGATCGATCACCGCTTGGGGGAGATCGATGCCTTCCGCCTCAAAGAGCCTGGCGTTGCCGATCCAGACCGGCTTGCCCTCAACTTGGGCTTTAATGCCTCGACCGGTCACAGCCTCCGCTTCGCCCACCGGGGGCAGCCGCAGACCGCGGCCCTCTGCCGATCGCACCACTGCCTGGGCCAGCGGGTGTGCCGAACGACTCTCGACCGCAGCCGCAAGCGCCAGTACAGATGCCTCTTCTCGTGTATTGAAGGTCAGCACGTCGGTCACGTCCGGCTCACCCCTGGTGAGGGTGCCGGTTTTATCGAAAGCGATCGCCCGCAGGCGGCCCAGGTTCTCCAGATGCACGCCGCCCTTGACCAACACTCCGTTTCGGGCCGCCTGTGCAACGCCCGCCATAATGGAGGATGGCGTACCCAGCGCAAGGGCACAGGGCGAGGCCGCCACCAGCAGCGTCATCGCCCTCAGGAAGGAGACTGCGAAGGGGACGCCAAAAAGCGGCGGGATCACGATCAACAGAGCGGCGACGACCAGCACTGCTGGGACAAAAACCCGAGTGAATCGCTCAGTGCTTTGTTGGGTGGGCGACTTTTGGGCATCCGCCCGCTCGACCATATCCACGACTCTCGCCAGCGTACTGTCGCGGGCCAGCTTCGAGACCCGCACCTCCAGCGCGCCCTCTCCGTTCACTGAGCCGGCGTAGACTGGATCGCCGGTAGTCTTATCGACTGGGACCGACTCGCCGGTCACCGGGGATTGGTCGACCCCGGATTCTCCGGTCAGCACTTCTCCGTCCACCGGAATTCGTACCCCGGGCCGGACGATGACCACCTCGTCGATCTGAACTTCCTCGATCGGGACTGCGATCTCCGCCCCGTCGCGTTGGACCAGCGCGATCTTAGGCGCCAGGTCCGCCAGCGCGCGGATCGCGTTCCTTGCCCGGTCGAGTACCCGTTCCTCCAGCGCATGCCCCAGACTGAAGAGAAACAGCAAGAGGGCGCCTTCGGCGAACTCGCCCAGCGCCGCTGCTCCCAGGGCGGCCACCACCATCAACAAGTCGGTGTCAAGATGCCGCTCACGCAATGCATGTAGGGCATGGCGGGTGATGTCGTATCCAGCGATCACATAAGCCGCGAGATACAGAGCCGTGCTCGCCGCAGCTGGAAATCCCAGGACGAGGGATCCGATCCAGCCTAGAAGGAGCAGCAGGCCGCCGGTCAGGCTGAAAAGCAGCTCTCGATTGTCTTCATACCAACTTCGCATGCCTTCTACAGGGACGCGATAACCGAGTTGGCGGACACGCTTCTCGATCGCGCGCCGGCTGGTCTGGCGAGTGTCCAGCTCGACATGCATTAATTGAGCAGCGTAGCTCACCTTTACGCTCAGGACCCCCTCTATCCGTGAGAGGCTGTGCTCCAGGACCACGGCGCAGTCCGAGCAATCCATCCCCTCGATTTGAAGACGCTCGTGATGGTAGCGGTTGATGATCCCTGCCCCCGCGCGTTCGGCCAGCCGGCGGACGTCCTCCAGAGAGACTGCAGCCGGGTCGTAGTGAAGGCAGAGCTGTGCCGGCGATTTTTCAAGTTCAAGATGCGATCGGGAGATACCTTTGCGATCTTGAAAGGCCCCCTCAAGTCGCTGCAGACAATCGTCCCGATCGTCTTCGATCCCCGGCAGCAGCAGGGGAATCTCCAGTTCTATGGTTGCTTCCGTCATTTGACGTTCTCCACGTTTGCGGTGCTCTTCGATCCTGCGGCTCCGCGGTAAGGATGGTTGTTGTTGAGTACGAGTAGGATGCGTTGCCTCAAGTCCTATACGGGACCTAGAGGCTCGGTAGCAAAGCCCGGCTGGAGAAGATTGGAGGGCGCAGCAGCGGGGGGAATGGCGAGAACGTTCGAAACATAAACCCGATCATCAGTATCAGGGTAAGGCTCGCGAGCACTTGAATCGGATTGAGGTGACCAATCGACAAGGCGAGATGCAGAAGCGAAGTGCTTCCGCTGGTCGCTTCGGCCGATCGCCCGATCACGGCCGTACCGCCTGAGCCGAGTGTGCGAATTTCGGGAGAGATTCCCGCTGCGTCAGCCATATAGTGGCCGAGCAAGCTGACCGTCAGCATCACCACAAGCAAGACGTGCAGCCGAATCGGGACGCGCGGTTCCGAGTCAGCCGTGCAGTACATGATCCAGCCCTCGCTCGAACAGATCCAGGATGTGATCGTCATCCAAGCAATAAAATACCTGGCGGCCTTCTTTGCGGGCGCGAACCAACCGCATCTGGCGCAATCCGCGCATGTGATGCGAGATGGCCGACTCACTAATTCCCACAGCCTCCGCCAGCGCACCAACGTTCGTTTCGCCAGCGGCCAAGACTGAAATGATTCGCACTCGGCTGGTATCGCCCAGGGAGCGGAATAGTTCGGCCGTTCGAGAGGCGAGCTGTTCGTCTAGCGCGAGTTGTGCCGCGGTCGCAGGGGTCATCGGTTACGTGAATACCTACTCAGATATTGCAGAATATTAGCGGGTACTGGCACGTTTGTCAATCCGGCTTTCAGAGGGATTCGGAAGTAAGAGATCGGACTATGGGCATCTCTATGTGAGGGAGGTCGCCATTAGGCAGCTTTAGGTGTTGGAGATTGCATTTTCGGCATCCCTAGATGAGAAATTTGTGAAGATTACTGCACAAACACGGGCACTTGGAAGGTACCTTACCTCTTGTCCGGTACAACATTCTTACACTGTCCTTAGCGGGAGAATTGAAGGTCAAAGCAATGCACATAAATCGATCCATATATATAGCGGCAGGCCTGGCGGTTGTGATCGCCGCCTGCAGCCCAAGCTTGAGCATAGATACATTGAATGACGACCCTGTAACATCGGCTGACGAGCAAAGCGAATCGATTGAAGCTCCCACCGCAATCGAATCGGTCGATGATTCAAGCAGCGAATCAATCGCGCCCACGGAGTTGCCGGAAGAGCCTCCGCCGCGCGGCGCCGAACGAGAGTTCAGCACCGATTTCAGCAAGCGCTCAATCGCCTACTCCGAGATTCTCTCCGGCGGTCCTCCCAAGGACGGGATCCCAGCCATCGACAATCCGCAGTTCGTCACCGTTGGCGAAGCGGATGAGTGGTTGGAGGATCTTGAGCCGGTGACCGTCTTGGAGGCCGGCGGCGAGACCCGCATCTACCCGCTGCAGATCATGATCTGGCACGAAATCGTTAACGACATCGTCGGTGGGCAACCGGTAACGGTCACTTACTGCCCGTTGTGCAACACGGCTATCGTATTTGACGCGATGGTCGATGGCAGGAGGTTGGATTTCGGTACGACCGGGCGCCTACGCTTCAGCAACTTGCTGATGTATGACCGCCAGACCGAAAGCTGGTGGCAGCAGGCGACCGGCGACGCCGTGATCGGTGAACTACTTGGCACTCAGCTGACCTTTCTTCCGGCGGCCTCGATCGCCTGGTCGGAGGCCGCGGAGTCATTCCCGGACGCGCAAGTGCTGTCACGGGAGACTGGCTATAGCCGCAACTATGGGAGCAATCCTTACGTCGGGTATGACAGCATCAACAGTTCCCCATTCCTTTACGATGGTCCAGCCACACCCGGGCGGCTTCTGCCGATGGCGCGGGTCACGACCGTGGATTTGAACGGCGAGGCCGTCGCTTATCCCAACGATGTCCTGGTTGAGCAGGGCGTGGTCAATGACACGGTCGGAGGGACCGAGGTAGTGGTCATCTGGCAACAAGGGCTGGCTTCGGCACTCGACAGCAACAGACTGGCACAGGGACAGGACGTCGGATCCAATGGCGTCTTCGAACGCACTGTCGATGGACGCCTCCTGACCTTCAGCCTCAGCGGCGACACCATCACCGACGATCAGACCGGCAGCAGCTGGAACATTCTCGGAGAGGCCATTGACGGCGAACTCGAGGGCAAGAGCCTCAATCCGTTGGTGAAAGTGGATCATTTCTGGTTTTCCTGGGCAGCCTTCCGCCCAGACACCCGGGTCTATCAACCATAGGCCTCCACGGCCCGACCCAGTTTGCGATTCGAGGCTGCTCGATTTCGACACCCAAGAGATTTTGAGCACCCGGCGCCGTGCAGAACTTGACGGTGCGGAGGTTGAGCCGTGACGCCTTCTTCGACGAGTGCTAAGCAGGAGCCCGGTCTTGAGAAGACATCGCGGACACGCCGGCCATGGATCGCCCGCCATTGGCTGGCGATCTTCAATAGCTTAGTTGGCTTGTTCGTCTTGGGGGCGCTATTGGCCCCGGCCTTGATGAGAGCCGGCTACACGGGGCCGGCAACCACTCTATACACGCTCTACGGGTTCACATGCCATCAGCTCCCCCAGCGCTCCTACTTTCTTTTCGGTCAGAAGCTAATGTACCCGATGGACAAGATATTGAGCGCTTGGCCTGGAGCGACGGATTTCTTCGAGCAGCGCGCCATTCTCGGTGACCCAGTCTTCGGCTATAAGGTGGCAATCGCCAACCGCTGTTCGGCGATCTACTCCTCGATTTTGCTTGTGGGGCTGTTGTTCGGTCTCAGCCGCCGGCAGATCAGGCCGCTTTCCCTAAAAGGCGTATTCATCTTGTCGCTTCCGATGGCCCTGGATGGTTTCAGCCACATGGCGAGCGAGCTGACCGGCCTGGGATTTCGCGACACGAATGCCTGGCTGCAGGTGCTGACCCAAAACGCCTTCCCGCTCGACTTCTATGTGGGCGACGCGTTCGGTTCGTTCAATTGGTTGATGCGCACCGTCACGGGAGCCTTGTTTGGAATCGCGCTTGTCTGGATGGTGTATCCAACGTTCAGATTGGCGTTCCGAAGCCGCCCCATCCGGCCTACCCAAGCCCCGGGGGTCGAGTAGATCTCAGCGCTTAGAATGCTGCCTACGCAAGAGATGCTACGGAGGGACGGACGTCCTTGCGGGTGAGGGTGTAAAGCTGCCTCGTGAGGCGCAGGCTGGGGCCTTCCGACACTGCCAGTGCTCCGTGCGCACGTTCCCCATCGACGACCAAAAACCCAAATACGGCCTGGCGGCCACAGGACGGGTTCACCCTGAGTGGATGATCACCAACTCTGGCGCGCAGGCGGATGATCTGCTGGTGCTCAGCAAACCGCTTGGCGCGCGCGTGATCACAATTGAGGCTGCGAGCGTGTTTCTGGTATTCTGTCAACACCGATCGGCTCAATCGCAACCACATAAGGAGGCCCGATGAGCACCCTCATCATCATCAACGATGCACCCTATGGGGGCGAACGTCCCTACAACGCCCTTCGTTTGGCGTTGAACCTGGCCAAGCGGTCGGGAGTGGCCATTCGGGTCTATTTGACCGGTGATGGCGTGCTCTGCGCGCGCAAGGGCCAGAAGACGCCCGATGGATACTACAACATAGCGCGCATGATCAGATCCCTCGCCCGTCGAGGTCAGGTGGCCACTTGAGCGACTTGCAGCGCGGCTCGCGGGCTCGAGCCTGAAGATAAGATCGAAGGCGTGATAAATGGTAACCTTGATTTGGAAGGGGATTGGACCCTGGAAGCCGATCGCATCCTGGTTTTCTGAGGTCTACATCACGGAGAGTGGGCTGTGCGTAGGACCCGGTCACTGGCATTTCGATGGAGGAGGGGTAGGCCCCGACGCCTGATGGTCCCTTGGGCGGTACAGAAGTGCATTCAGTCGCAACGATAGATCATTCCGAGCATAAGGGGCAGACCTGCGGTTATTGCTGCGGCCGCAACCACAGGCACCCTGGCTGATAGCTTCGCCATTCGCCCGATTGCTCCATGACACAGCCAGAGGAGGCATAGAGATGATTGACAAGCGGGTTGTTATTCTTGGCGGTGGCATTGGCGGGCTGGTGGCCGCATACGAATTGACCAAGAGGCTCGGAGGCGAGCACGAGGTGGTCGTCATTGACAGAAATAGGGAGCACTTCTTCTCCCCCGCATTCCTGGGCGTGATGCTGGGGGAACGTGATCCGGCATCCACCACCCTGGACTTGGGGCGGCGCCTGGACCGATGGGGCGTGAGCTTCGTGCAGGCCGAGGCTACAGGCATCAACACGGCGGAAACGACGGTCCAGACCACGACCGGCGAGCAATCGTACGATTTCCTGATCATTGCCCTGGGAGCTGAATTGGCGCCAGAAGCGATGCCGGGCTTCAGCGAGGCGGCCTACACGCCTTACGATCTGAGCGGTGCATCCCGCCTGCGCGATGCCCTGCATGATTTCAAGGGCGGCCGCATGGTCGTCGTGATCAGCTCCATGCCGTTCAAGTGCCCGGCTGCGCCATTTGAAACCGCGTTGCTTCTGGAGGATCACTTCCGGCGTCACGGCCTGCGCCAGCGTGTCGAGATGGAAGTGTATAACCCCGGCGCCTTGCCGCTGGGTGTGGCAGGCGCAGAGGTGGGACATGCGGTCGTGGGCATGTTGGAGTCCAAGGGGATTGGCTTTATCCCCGATGCGAAGCTGGCCGAGATCGACCCCTCCGGAAAGCAACTGCTTTTCTCAAACCGGGAACCGGTCGCGTTTGACTTTTTGGTAGGCATCCCACCCCATCAGGCGCCGGCTGTGGTTCGCCAGGCAGGGCTGGCAAATGAGGCCGGCTGGGTGCCGGTCGACAGCCGTACCCTGCGAGTGACCACGGCTGATGTAGCCAACGTATACGCAATCGGAGACATCGCCTTCATCAAACTCGCCAATGGTAAGCGGCTCCCCTTGGCAGGGGTCTTCGCCCACGGTCAGGCGCAGACTGTGGCGCGCCGTCTCGCAGCCCAGGTCGCGGAGCGGACGGCGGCAGACGAGTACGACGGGATGGGATATTGCTGGGTGGAGATGGGCGGTGGTGTGGCCGGCTTCGCTTCGGGTGATTTCTACGCCACCCCGGATCCGCAAGTGGACCTGAGGCAGCCAAGCCGGATATGGCGTCAAGGCAAGGTGCTCTTCGACAAGTGGTGGCTGGGTGAGGGGTTGACGCGCCTGGTCGCCGGAACAGGACTGCGGCTGGGAAGTAAGATCTTTGGGATCCCAGCCTCCCTATAACCGCTGACGTCAACATCCGCAGCGCCGGCGGTGAAATTCGGCCTCACAAACGGGTTCACGGTCGCTAACCTCAGAGAGATGCACTTTCCTTACCTGACGCAGGTGGAAGGCTTGAAGCTGGCGGCAATGGCTTTTGAGAAGGATGTAGCCCAACTCTCCTGCTGCGCGGGCTGAATTCACAGGCTCTCCACGCAGCTTAGCTACCAGCATCCGCCCATCTTCTCACCAGTCTTCTTCACAGCTAATCCACCATTGCTTCACATTCGCTTCATCACGCGCCGCTATGGTTACGAGACCGTGAAACAGTAGCCGAAGAACAACCGGAGGAAGATTCAATGTGTGGAACTGGACATCGCACCACAGACAGACATAACCATCGCGAGGTAGCGCAGTCGCCGATGGAACTCGAGCGGCCGCAAACGGCGACGAAGCCGTGCCCACAGTGTGGCGCACAGGTAGAGCAGGATTTTGTCTTCTGCCCGCGCTGCGGCGCGGAGCTGCTGACCGCCTGCCCGGAATGCCACCGGGCGGTGGAGACCGATTGGACGCGCTGCGCCTACTGCGGAGCAGAGTTGGTGGCGGCGTAATATCCCTGTGATATCAAAAGGAGAGAATCGAATGAGTTTCTACGCACGCTTGAAAGCCCTGTTCGGCGCCAAGGCCAACCAGGCAATTGAAGGCATGGAGGATCCGCGCGCCAGCCTCGACTACAGCCTTACGCGCCTGCAGGCCAGCCTGCGCCAGATCAGCGACAGCTTGGTCGAGGTGTCCACTGCCCGGCGCAGTCTGGAGGCTCAACGGGGTCAGGCACAGAAGGCGATTGACAAGAGCGAGGAGCAGGCTAGGCAGGCGGTGCGCGTCGGCCGCGAAGATCTTGCGACGCGAGCGTTGGAACGAAAGACCGTCGCCCAGGAACGGCTGAACGGGCTGAACGACAGCATTGCCTCCCTGGATGCCCAGGTCGAAAGCCTGAAAACCAGTCAGGCCAATATGCGCCAGAAGATCGAGCTTTTCCAGTCGCGCAAGGAGGAGCTGAAGGCGCTCTATGACTCCTCGCGCGCGCAGCTTCAGGTCAAGGAGGCGGCCAGCGGCATCTCGAAGGATCTGGCCGATGCCGGACATGCCATCGAACGCGCCGAATCCCGCATCCAGACCATGCAATCCCGAGTGGAAGCGATTGACGACCTCATCGCCTCCGGCGCGCTGGAGGACGTCCTGTCACCAGAGGGCGATGACATCGACCGTGAGCTCGCCAGCCTTTCCCGATCTGCCGCCGTGGAGAGCGAGCTGGAGCGGCTCAAGGTCGAGCTGGCCGAGGAAACGGGCTAGCCATGGGTTGCGGATCGGTGCTGGGCGATCTCTTTTACCTCGCCGACTCCCTGCTTCAGTCGCAGACTCCCGTAGCGAACTCCCAGCCAGGCGCTGCTGCATCCCTGAAGCCCGCTAGGGGCGGTGAGGACCTCCTTGCCCAGCTTTACAATATGTATGGTGAAGGGCAGATCAGTGAGGAGATCTTCTCCGCCCTGCGGCCCCTTGCCAATCGAGGGCAGTTACGACCGGCGGATCTGGCCGTCCATCGGGCGGGTTCGAGACCTCCGCGTGGCTATCGTGAGGACCGGGAGGTGACAAACGCTTTGCGAGGAATCCGCTCACGACTGAATCAGCTTGCAGAGGCCCGTAAGGCTTCGGAGAGAGTTCTCTCTAATTTGGAAGCACGCACGGATGAGGTGGCAGAAAGAATGGCTGCCAAGGAGCGCGCTGCCCGCCAAGCGTTGGGTGAAGGCGATGAGCAAGGCGCCCGGCTGCGCCTGGCCGAGAAGGCCGAGCTTTCGGCGAGCCGTGCACGGCTCAAAGGACAGGCTCAAGCCCTGCAGGAAGACCTGGCGCGGCTCAACGACCTGCGCGCTCAATTGAAGGCCAAAGCGCTTGAAATGGAGGCCGTGCTGGCACGTGGCGAGCTGGCCTCGCTCGATCCAATTGGAGATGTGAAAGAAAGTGCCTGAGGGAAGCCAATGATGATAGGTGCAGGACTCTTGGTGATTCTGCTGTTTCTGGTGGTCCTCATCGGCGTACCGCTGCTGATCATCGCGTTGATTACGCGAGGAGGCCTGGCAGCGTTGTTCAAAACGCGGCCTCCGTCAACGCAATCCGATGCGCCATCGCCATCCGCGGACTCGGGATATGTACGCAAATGCCCGACCTGCGGACGGGGTGTCAAGGCCGATTGGAACGTATGCCCCTCCTGCGGTGCGGCGCTCCATTGAACCCCGCGCAGCTCTCTCCGGGCTTGTTTTAGGGTAAAAGAAAGGAATGCCCCGGAAGATCCTCGTTGTCGAAGACGAGCTGGAAATCATCAAACTTGTACGCGCCTACCTTGAGAAGGCCGGCTACCTCGTTGTGGCCGCCACCGACGGAGAGCAGGCGCTCTCTGTGTTCAGGCACGAGCGCCCTAATTTGGTGATTTTGGACCTGAATCTTCCGGGCATAGATGGGCTGGAAGTGTGTCGTGCGCTGCGTCGCAAGTCCGACGTCCCCATCATCATGCTGACCGCGCGGATCGAGGAGACCGACCGCCTGATTGGTCTGGAGCTGGGCGCAGACGACTATATCGTCAAGCCATTTAGCCCCCGCGAAGTGGTCGCCCGCACTCGGGCCGTCCTCCGCCGAACCGAAGGGGAGCCGGTCCGGCCCGAGGTCATCACTGCAGCGGAGATCTCCCTCGACATCCCCAGGCGGCAAGCAGCACTGGCCGGCCAGCCACTTGACCTGACGACCATGGAGTTCGATCTTTTGGCTATCTTGGCGGAGCACGCGGGCCAGGTGTTCACCCGGATGCAGCTGTTAGAGCGGGTCCAAGACCACGCCTATGCTGGCTACGAGCGGACAATTGATGTTCACATCAAGAATCTGCGCAGGAAGCTCTCCGATGATCCAGGTAACCCGCGCTTCATTGAGACTGTGAGAGGCGTGGGATACCGCCTCATACAGGAGTAATGGTCGGTGCCTCGAAGCTTGTGGACGCGTTTGATGGGTGTGTTCCTGGGAGTTATCCTCCTGGGCTTCGTGGTAATGGTCGCCTCGGTACGAATAACGACCGCCACCCAGTTGAAGCGCCGAGTGCTATCGGACGACGTGGCTCAGGCGAGCGAATTGGCGAGCCTGATGTCAGCTTACTATGCTGATCAAGGAAGCTGGACCGGTGTAGAAGCCTGGTTGGAGAACGCCGGGGTCGCTGAACCAAGCGGCAGATCAGGCTGGTCAGTGGGTCCAGAGATAGTGGATTGGGACACGATGGGCCCGGGCATGATGGGCGAATGGATGGGAAGTCTGTTCAGCATAGCCCGTAGCAGCGGTCCGCTAGCCGATCGTGTAATTCTTTTTGACGCGTCCGGGAAGGTCATCACAGACACCGGCGGCGCAAGTCTGAATGAGCTGCACCCACCCGATCACCTGGAGTCAGCGGTTCCAGTAGTCGTTGACGGGGATACAGTCGGCGCCGTGCTGGTCGGTTCGATGATCGAACCCGTGCTCAACCCGGCCGATGAGGATTTCCTCAAGGCGGTGAATCTCTCGATCCTGATCACGACGGTCACCGTTGGGTTGCTGGCACTGGTCCTGGGCTCCCTGTTGTTCCGGCAGATCACATCCCCACTCCGTTCGGTTTCGCGGGCCGCGGAGGCCATTGCAGCAGGCCAACTGGGCCGACGGGTTCGTGTGGACTCCCAGGACGAGATCGGGCGTCTGGCTCAGTCCTTCAACCGCATGGCCGAAAGCCTGGCACAGGCGGAGGTTCAGCGCCGCAACATGGTAGCTGACATCGCCCATGAGCTCCGCACGCCGCTAACCGTGATTCAGGGCGGTCTTGAGGCGATGCTGGACGGTGTGTATGAGGTGGATGAAGAGAATCTTACAGCCCTCCATGAACAGACGGGTTTGCTGGGCCGGCTGGTCGCCGACCTGCGCGATCTGGCGCTGGCCGAGGCCGGACAATTGAGGCTGGACTGGCAGGGGGTCGATTTGGAGGCACTGATTGTTCAGGCAAGTGAAGGCCTGCAGAGCCAGGCCCGGGAAAAGGGCGTGACGCTCAAGACCGACCTCCCAGAGGGGCTCCCCGAGATCCATGGCGATCAGCAGCGGCTCCAGCAGGTGGTCTTCAACTTGCTCTCCAACGCGCTGCACCACACGCGAGCAGGTGGAACCATCACGATTGGGGCCGAGGCGAAGGAAGACCGGGTGGTAGTCCGGGTGCAGGATACGGGCAGCGGCATCCCGCCCGAAGACCTACCCCATGTGTTTGAACGCTTCTACCGGGCTGACCGCTCGCGAGCGCGCGCCACTGGCGGGTCGGGGCTGGGCTTGACGATTGCCAAGCGGATTGTCGAAGCCCACGGCGGACAGATCTGGGTGCAGAGTTGGCAGGGCGCCGGGTCTACGTTCGCCTTCAGCCTCCCCTTGCAGCACCGACAAAGTGCGTCTGAGGCGCAAGATGAAAGGGCTCCAGAGCCTGCGGCCTGTCCCTCCTGCGGCAAACCGATCGAGACTGGTTGGCGCTTATGTGCATATTGCGGCGAGCCAGTGGCATGACCGTCGACCGCATACATCGTCGGTGTGGCCTGCCGCCCCAGCGCGCCTTGACACCATTGGCCGGCTTTATATAATTCAACGTACATTGGATTATTTTTAGGGGATCTCTTCCATGCCTGCAAGCGTCTTGCCACCTATCGATCTGGATAATCTGGCTGGCCTTCTTAGGGTTATTTCCCAGCCGAAACGACTGCTTATCATCAATTTGCTGATGGAGGGGGTGCAGTGCAACTGCGAGATCGGCGATAGGCTGCAGCTTTCACCCAACCTGATCTCACATCACGTCCGCGTTCTGCGCGAAGCGGGCATTGTCGACGTCGAACGCGATGCAACCGACGCGCGCTGGGTTTACTACTCCATTAATCGCCAAGCGTTAGGCAAGCTAGTCAAGACCTTCGGTGTCTTCTTTGACCCTGTTCGCATCAGACCCCGCCACCCCAATTGTGGTCCGCAGCACAATCTAGTCGCAGTGGCGGAATTGGATACTGTCGGTAAATAGCTTTTTTTTCTGAATAACTTCAATGGAGGCTGAACTATTATGGCTAAAGTCCTCTTTCTGTGTACCGGAAACTCTGCTCGGTCCCAGATGGCCGAGGCGATCGTCAACGCCCGCATGGGCGAAGAGTGGCAGGCGGTTTCCGCCGGTACAGAGCCAGCAAGATTCGTTCACCCGCTTGCCCTCCGCGCCCTGGCTGAAATCGGCATTTCGCATGATGGCCATGCCAAATCCGCCGATGAATTTCAGGATGCTCGTTTCGATTTGGTGGTGACCGTGTGCGATGACGCGGCCGAGAATTGTCCCACTTGGCTGGGCCAAGGGATTACAGAACACCTAGGCTTCCCTGATCCGGGCAAAATCGCCGGCACGGAAGAGGAAAGGATGGCCGTCTTCCGCCAACTGCGTGACGATATGGCCCGCCAAGTTCCCGCATTGCTCAAGCGATGGATCGCAGCCAAGGCGGATAGCCCATTTGAGACAACCGATCATGACTGAATTTGCGAGCACACCATTGGCCGCGCCCAGAGCTGTCACCAGGCAGCTCTCTTCCCTGGATCGCTTCCTGACCTTATGGATCTTCCTGGCGATGGCCATCGGGGTAAGCGCCGGCTACTTCATGCAGGGAGTGGAGGCTTCCATCAACCGCTTCCAGGTCGGGACGACCAATATCCCGATCGCCATCGGCTTGATCCTGATGATGTACCCCCCGCTGGCCAAAGTGCACTACGAAGAGCTGAGGGACGTGTTCCGTGACTGGAAGATCCTGGGTTTGTCGCTGATGCAAAACTGGGTCGTCGGACCGACGCTGATGTTTATCCTGGCGATCACGTTCCTGCGCGGTTACCCAGAATATATGGCCGGGCTAATCATGATTGGCCTGGCACGTTGTATCGCCATGGTGATCGTGTGGAACGAGCTGGCCAAGGGCGACAACGAGTATGCCGCAGGCTTGGTGGCCTTCAACAGTGTTTTCCAGGTTCTGTTCTACAGCTTTTTCGCTTGGTTGTTCTTAACCAAGCTGCCGCCTCTGTTTGGTTTGCAGGGCAGCGTGGTGGAGATCGGTATCGGCGAGATCGCAAAGAGTGTCTTCATCTACCTGGGGATTCCGATGATTGCCGCCTTCCTGACCCGTAGGATTCTGCTGCGAGCCAAAGGCAAAATATGGTACGAGACGCGCTTTGTGCCGCGGATCAGCCCGCTGACTCTGATTGCCCTGCTCTTCACGATCGTAGTGATGTTCAGCCTGAAGGGCAGCTTGATCGTGTCCATCCCCCTGGACGTCGTACGAATTGCCATCCCGCTGATGCTGTATTTCATCTTGATGTTTCTGGTCAGTTTCTGGATGGGCCATCGAATCGGGGCGGATTACTCCAAAACGACCACCTTGGCCTTCACGGCGGCCAGCAATAACTTCGAGCTGGCCATCGCAGTAACAATCGCTGTGTTCGGCCTCAGCTCCGGATCAGCCTTCGCAGCGGTGATCGGCCCGCTTATCGAAGTGCCGGTGATGATTGGGCTGGTGAATGTGGCACTTGCATTCCAGCGGCGCTACTTTGAGGGAGAAGTAAGCGCAGGCCCGGTGGAGATAGTCACTGCCACAACCGAAGCCCGCCCATCCTTGTAGAGCGAAGCGAAGGCAGGATACTAATCCGCGAGGATCGCCCACTCACGCTTTCTGACAGGCATCTTGCCCAATCCGGCATAGCCTTGGCCTGGATGCAGGACTTCGAGTCGGCTCGCAGATGCGAAAAGTAAGCGATGCCGGACCACGTCATCCCATTCGTGGCCTTCCAGAAGGCCGCAGAGCGACTTTGCTACGACAGACCAACTCAACGCTCCATCACCAGTGCCTACCAGGCAAAACAGCAATTGCTCCGAAGCGAGCCGAAAGGAGCATCAGCGCGCCGCCTTCGCTGCCCGCTTCACGACCTCGCTCAGAGTGGGATGCACGTGAATCGATTTGGCGATGGATTCCGCATTCCCCTTCTTAAACATGGCGGTCACGATCTCATGGATCAGAATGTCGGCGTGCGGGCCGAGAATGTGCCCACCCAGCAATTCTCCCGTCTCATCATCTGCAACCAGCTTGACGATTCCCTGCGTTTGCCCGATGGCTTTCGCTCGACCTGATGACGCAAAATCTGCCGTCCCCACCTTCACCGCTCGCCCCTCGGCCTTCGCCTCGGCCTCGGTAAGGCCGACGCTCGCCAAGGCAGGCTCCGTAAAGACGGCCCGCGGCACGACCCGGTAGTCCACCTCCCGGCCCAGGGCTTTCACAATGTTGAGCGCCGCGATCGGCCCATCGTAGGTGGCGCGGTGGGTAAACATCTGGCCGCCGTTCGCATCGCCGATCGACCAGACGTTTCTCGCCGATGTGCGCAAATGCTCATCGGCCTTGACGAACTGCCCATCCATCTCGACACCCGCCTGCGGCAGCCCCAGGTTCTCCACCTGAGCGGTGCGTCCGACTGCCAGCAGTAGTAGCTCCGCCTCATAACGTCGCTCGGACCCCTCCTCTATTGCCACGACGTACCGCACGCCGTTCTCCGCTCCTGCCTGGATCACCTCGGCGGAAGTATGCAGATCCACGCCCTCTGCAATAAGGATCTCGCCCAGCATCTCGGAGAGCTCGGGCTCTTCCTTGGGCATGACGCATGAGGCACGGCCGAGCATCGTGACTCGCGTGCCATAGCGAGCGTACATCTGGGCGAACTCCACCCCCTCATACCCTGCCCCGATGATGATCATCGAGCTCGGCAATTCTTCCAGCTTCAACGCTTCAGAATTCGTGATGAATCCAGTCTCTTCGAGGCCTGGGATGGCAAATGGCGCGGGCTGGGAGCCGATGGCCAGGACGCTCTTCTCCGCCGTCACGGCCGTACCATCGATCCGAATGTCGACCGGCGAGGTGAATTCCGCATGTCCCTTCATAAAGGTGATGTTCTTATTTCGATCTAAGTTCTTATAGATCCCAGCGTGGATCCCGGCCACGATAGCGTCCTTGCGGGCCATAGCTGTTGCCAGATCAAACGAGAGGTGCTCAGGCTCGACTCCGCGTACGCCAAACTCGGCTGCGCGCTCTCGAACCAAGTGCATAACCTCGGCAGACCTTAACAAGGTCTTGGTGGGGATGCACCCCTCATTCACTCAAGTGCCGCCCACCTCCCGCGCTTCGACCAGAAGGACTTTGGCGCCCAGGTTGGCCGCCATATGCGCGGCGGGGAGGCCGCCCTGCCCGGCGCCGATCACCGCAACTTCGAATTTATCGTTCACGATGGAACCTCCATGTTTGCCTGATGGCTGCTCAGGCCGAAGGGCGATTCTTCGTCCGGCTGGGCCTAAATGGATAGAAAACTCCACCTCGATGGGTGGAGAGGCAGCACAGTAAGCCTGGAACTGCGCGTGAGGAGTGAGCCCCCGGCGCGATCATTGCACCGGTTCAGTCAGCGCGATCAGCTCCAAACAGACATGGCCTGCCGAGACTTCGAACGGCAGCTCACAATAGGGGCAGATGACCCTTTCCTCGCCTTCGTATCCTTCGACGTAGCAGCATCCTGCGGGGCAGATGTGCAGCAGATCAGACGCCAGCATTTCCGTGCAGTAAGGATATTCGTCCAGTTTTGCTTGTTGTTGTCGAGGCTTCATCTAGTAAGCCGTTTGCGCCCGCGACTGGAACGAACGATTAACCGATCCGCTCCCTTCCTTCGCAATGATTGCAATTCGACGATCTGCACCGGAATCGCCTCAGGAGTTCTTCATTACGAGCGCCATGGAGCGCTTAAAATGCTCAAGCGCTTCGACATCGTCAGTGGCCGCGTAATCTACTAGGCAGATGTTCATGTGACCATCCAAGAGCTTGATTGTCACCTGATTCACGGCGGCCTTAATCGCCGATAGCTGTACCAGGATATCGTCGCAGCTCTCACGGTCTTCCAGCATGCGATTTACACCGCGGACGTGACCCTCGATGCGATTCAGACGATTCTGCAGGTTCTCGATCAGTTCTGCTTCGAGATACGGCGTGACCCGCGGCGCTGTCGTGACTGACATGTGTTTACCTCCTTTGCCCGATAGGCCAAGATGATTTCATCGCAAATCCTACCACTGCGTGATACGAGAGCTTCCCACCGGATTTCCCTTGAGCACCTCGCCCCAGTTAGCATTTGCGCTTGGGTTTAGCATCAATGCGATTCGTTTGGGCGCCTAGCCACTCGCCTCGAGGCTTCTCCAATTCGATGGACGTCGTACGGCCGCCTTCGCCAAGTGCCTTTTCGGGATACCGCGGAAGGCCACTTTGCCATCGATTAGCGTCGTCGGAGTCGCCAGGATATTGTGCCGCGCAGCGAGCGATCTACCCTCCGCGGACATGATGTCGATCTTGTCAAACTAAAACTTGTGGGAGGCCGACAACTCATTCCACACCTGCGCTGCCACATTGCAGTCCTTGCATCTGCGAGAGGTGACCAAAACGACCTCTGCCGGCGCTTTCCGTTTGCGGGAGAGGAATGGAATCGACCTACCGGTCCACTTCAAAGCCAGCACGAGTGCACCAACAAAGATCACGGTCGATGCTCCGGCGATCATCAGGAAATTGTTCGACAGCCAGGCACTGAAGGCGGTGCCGGCTGTAAGCACCACGAGAAGCGGCAGCGTAATCACTAAATGACAGGGACAAGAGATAAAGGCTAATGCACCCATCACATAGCCTTTGATCTTGCTCCGAGTCTGCGACATGAGAACCTCCTCGCTAGTCCTTACTTAAGCGCCGCCAAGATCGCTGGCTGCAGCATCTCGTAGGAGCTGGCCACCTCATCCCGGTAGACCATCTGCCCATCGCGGTCGATGATGATCGTAGTGCCGAGCGACTGAATGTTGTAGGTCCGCGAAGCAAGCTGGTCGAGAGTATCCGCGGCCCAAACGAAATCGGCTGCACCAAATTCCTCAAGAAAGGCTTGCCACTCTTCAAGACTATTGGCTTGCGGCAAAAGATTGACCGCTACTACCTCCACGCCGAACTCTTCTCGAATTCGATTGAGCGCGGGAACCTCCCGCGCACAGCTCGGTCAACCCACAAACGCAAAGAAGAGCGCGACCGTTTCTCCCTTCTGCTCGGATAGACGGTATTCGCCCTCCTGGGTCATCAGCGTAATGTCCGGAGCCGGTTCGGCTAGGGACTGCGCTTTGGTGGTCGGCAACGGGTTGGAAATCACCGCCCAGGCCACAAACACGCCTAGCCCGCCCACCGCAGCCCACAATAACACGCGTCTTCGGCGTGAGGCCTGTCTCTTGCGTTTAGTCCGCGCTCTACGTTTACTTTTATTACTAGGCGTCGTCATGGATACGGCTCCCGTCAGAATGTGGGTAAGAAATATCGCAAGTAGCGGCCCTGATACCAGATCAGGTATGCTCCCGCGAGGATAAGCAGCGCTGCGCCAAATCGGTACACGTACGGGAGCACTGCCTGCACCTGTTCAACGATCGCCCCCTTCACGAGCGCGATGCTGAAGACCACTGCCATCAGAACGAGCGCCATGCCGGCCCCGAAGCTGGCGAACATAATTGCCGCCTCTCCCGGAGTGCCTGTGGCCAGGCTGCTGCCGATTACCACTAGAAAAATAGGCAATGTACAGCTAAGCGAGGCAAATCCGTAGGCCAGCCCATACGCGAACACTGACTTCGGGTTGCGGGCCTGCGCGTTAATGGTGGGGGTCGGGATGGATATCCTCAAGGAGCCGCCGAAAAGCAGCCAAAGACCCAGGCCTATCAGTCCAAGGCCAACTAGGATGGCGAGGAACGGCATGACCTGAACCAGAACACGCAGCCCGAGCGAAATGGCCGCCCCCACGATGCTGAAAATCACCAGAAAGCCGGCCGTCATCAGCAGCCCAAGGCGCAGCCCTTCCGACGCACGGCGCATCGTCGAGCGCTGCTCGTAACCAGCCTCGTTCGAGCCAAGATAGTAGGCCGCGTAAGAGGGGAGCAGGGCCCAGCCACAAGGATTGACGGTCGCTAACATGCCGGCTGAGAAGGCCCAGGCCACAGGCAGCGCCCCCAGGTTTCCCGAGCGGAAGATCGTTGATCCGACGCCGATTGCGACAAGCGCCAGCAGAACGGCGACCGGGAATAGCCAGCCCGGGGCAGGTGTTTTAGGTTCTACGGTCCGGGCCTCTTTTGTGGTCATACGGAACGCTCACCAGACATGAGCATCAACAAACTCCTTGATTCAACTCGTGGCCAACTCGAAGAGCTGGCGCAGTTGCTCTTCGATCAGCGGGTAGTTGTTGCGAAAGACGAGCTTCCCCGCCTGGCAGACAAGCAGGATCGTTCCCGATGAGTTCCCCTTTGACCCGCGCCTCAGCCCGCGCAGCAACTGAGCATCGCCACGTCCTTGTCGAACGCCAGCGCGGCCAGCTTGAGCCCTTCGGCGTTCGTGAGGTACGGAAACATCGTGCCTCGCATTTCACTCACTGTAATGCCGAAGCGGATGACTATCACCGCGGTCTGAATCATCTCTCCTGCTTCCGGCGCGAGAATGTGCGCCCCGAGCAGGCGATCTGTGGAGGCATCCGCCACGAGCTTGATCAATCCGCGCGTGTCGCGCGCCGCCAGAGCGCGCGGAACGTGCTCCATTCCCAGCCTACTCACCTTGACTTCATAGCCCTTTTCTCGGGCCTGTGCTTCGGTCAGCCCGGCGGAGGCAACCTGAGGGTCGGTGAAGGTGATACGTGCGATGTATTCGGCATCGTAGACGCGGCCGGCCTGCGAAAGCGCATTCTCGGCCGCAAGAATTCCGTCGTAGGCCGCAACATACACGAACATGTCTCGACCGAGAATATCGCCAACGGCGTAGACATCGGGATTGTCGGTCGCAAGGTGCTCATCCACCAGTATCTCGCCGCGCCTGCCGAGCTTGACTCCCGCCTCTTCCAAACCGAGTCCGGCCGTGTTTGGCCGTCGCCCGGTGGCCACCAGCAGCGCCTGAGCTTCAAAAGTCAACTCGGACTCCTCCTGGCTCCCTCGCAGCAAGTAGCTTCCGTCAGCTTTCTCCACGGAAGCGGTCTGAAATCCGGTCACGATCCGCAGGCCCTCGTCCTCCAAATAATCGGTCAGGGCGCTGCTGATCTCCTCATCTTCAAAGGGCGCGATACGGGGCAGCAATTCGAGTATCGTCACTTCGCTTCCCGCTCTGGAGTAAATCTGCGCGATCTCCAGGCCCACCGCATTTGCACCAAGCACGATCATCGATTGTGGGATCTCTTTGAGATCTAAGGCCGCCGTGCTATCCAGGTACCCTGCTTCAGCTAGCCCGGGGATCGGGGGCGCCCAGGGGCTCGCGCCGGTTGCGAGGATGATCTTGCCAGGTGCATATGGCTCGCCGTCGACCTCCAGGGAATTGCCGCCGAGGAGCGTGGCTTTGCCCTGGATGTAGGTGATCTCGGGATAAGCCTCCAGTACGTCCGAATACTTCGCCTTCCGCAGACCGCGTACCAGCTCATCTTTGTGATCGATGACCTGGGGCCAGTCGATCGGCCCCTGTGACGTGTCGATTCCTTTGAATCGGGTCTGCCCAGCCAGATGGGATAGCTCCACAGACCGGATGAGCGTCTTGGACGGCACGCAGCCAATGTTTACACAGGTGCCGCCGATTTCGGCCGCCTCGACCAAGCCCACCTTGAACCCGAGCTCGGCTCCTTTAATGGCGGCTGCAAAACCGCCCGATCCTCCGCCGATGACCATCAAGTCGAACCGGCCATCGCCTTTGCCGTTGGTGCCCGCCTTTCCATCAACAGGTTGCCGGGCCTTAATGCTGGCCGAGTAGCCTGCGCTTCGAACCGCCTCCGAAAATGCTTCGGCGTCGACTCCTTGCTCCGCGATCACCTCAGCCTCCGAGGATTCCCATCCGGGAATCTCGACCGACTGGACGCCCTCTACGCTTTTGAGGGCATCCGCAACGTGCCCTTCGCACGAAGAACAGGTCATACCTCGGACGTCAAACTTGATTTTCTCTAGCTCTGCCATCATTGCCTCCAGTGATGCGCCCCCACGCATGGGGGCTTTCAAATCGCTTCATCCATACTCTGCCCCTGACCCCCGTAGCACCGTTGCACATCATAAGCTCCCGGTCAGCTGTTTTTCGTCGCCGAGAACATTATCCCGCCTGCAACAGAGGGCCCAGCGCCTGTTTATCCAGCGTCGCCACCGGGGTCTGAATGAGCCCGATCCTATCCCCTAAGGGGGCATGGGTATGCGGCGAATTCTATACCGCGACTTCGTCATCTGTCAATGGGCCCTGCGATTAGGAGCACATTAGAAGCGAACGCGATGGAAGGGAACCACCGCAGACTAGATCAACATGCGCCAGAGGCAGAACGCGGGACTGTTCTTTTCCTCCTACATCCTGTGCACATCGGGAGGCAACCGTGACTATGAGAATTATATCGGCGACGGGTGCAACGGATCCGAGTATGTTGACAAGGTCTTCCGGAGTGGGTTGAGCGGTTGTTATTTTGCTGCCAAGACTCTGACGTTCCCAGAGAGCAGAACAATCTATTTCACCGTCTCGGTAGGGTGTTCCATCGATCACGACCCACTGTGGGGCAATACTATTGCCGAAGAACTCGACCAATTCGGGCGGGAGGGACGCAGAGCTGTCGGTAACAACGACGACTCGGGACAAGGCTTTATCCAGTTCCCCGGTCCTCCACATTCTTTTCGAGTGCCTTTCGTCCCCACCAAATCGGGTTCTACAAATGCCACCCGCGCCAAATCACGGAGCTTCCCTCATGAGGCTAAATTCAACCTTTCGATTGTAAATTCAACCGGAAAACCCGCCTGCAGTGCCGCAACACATGCTACGTCCAGCCCTGTTCGTCGATTTGCGTCACGCATCCCTTAATGATGTCGTCCACCTGATAAGGCGCAATGCCCGCCCGGCGCACAAGTTCCTCGAGCACCATTGCGCCGAGGCAAATGGGCTTGATCGAACTCAGCAACCCGTTCCGCTCGCCAATAGGCGTAATACGGCCTCGATTGCACCAACTTCAGACTCGTCAATCGCGCAGCCAGCGAAGCGACTTGGGCAGATCTTTACGTTTCTTCGAGTGCCCGGTGGTTTGCGAGACATACTGGAGCAGCGACTCGGCGCAGTCCTTCTCGAAACCATGCTCGCTAAGCAGTCGATCGAGCACGCCCGCGCGTTCCTTCAGCCTCTCGGTGTCAAGCTTGTCCGCCGGAACAGCCACTCGAGACACCCTCCGCCGATCGGGTAGCAAATGGGTCTGGATCGCCCGAGCCAGCCGCGGTTCAGAAGTGTAGTCAGGGGAGAGGCCTTGCGATTCCCAGGTCTTATGACGCTCATCCACCTCTCGGCGATATTTCCGCGCTCTCTCACCCCCATCGAGATCCACCAGAGATTCCAGGCGACGCATGGCCTGTTCGTCGGCAGGCAGCTTCTTTCCTGTCGACTCGTCCAGTGCAGGCTCTCCCGTGAGGTCCGCCTCCACGTTGGCCAGATAGCCCGCGAAGAGCGCATCCGCCTTGTCCTTGAATTCCTCCACCATGGCCATCCGAACTGCCCGAATAGCCAGCCGATCGTATTCCGACCGCGCATACTTGAACAACGCGAAAAGCCTGTCGCGTTCCATCTGGGAAAGTGCAGTGCTCTGCTCGATCCCCTCCCAGATCGTCTCCAGCAGCGAAATCGGATCGAGACAGTCTTCGGTCTTGCTGATAGCGTTGGAAATCTGATTGATAACGAAGCGGGGCGAAATGCCCGTCATGCCTTCGCGAGCAGACTCCTCCATCATGTTCTGGACGTCCTGCCAGCTGTAACCTTGTTCGTACTTGCCATCGTAAAGCGAGAGTTTCAGCGGAAGGGTCATGCCCCACTTATTGGTATCTTCCAGCCTGGACAGCACCGCCAGATTGGCCGCCACCGGCAGCGCCAGCGGAGACAGATGAACCGTTGGCCCGGCAAGGTCCCCCAGCAGCTTCTGGTAGATGCGAACCTCGTCGCTCACGCGCAAGTTGTAGGGAACCCGGATCGCGACGATCCGATCCTGCAGCGCCTCGGATCGAGGGTCTTCGACGATCGCTTTGTACTCCGCCTCGTTGGTGTGAGCAATGATCGCCTCGTCCACGTAGATGGTCCCAAAGCTGGGCGCCTTGATCTTTAATTCTTCACTTAGTACCAGCAAAATCGCCAAAAACCGCTCCTCCAATTTGAAGATTTCAATGAACTCGACTAGCCCACGGTTGGCGACGTTGAGCTCGCCATCCAGGCGATAGGCCCTTCCAGACGGCCGCAGGCGATCCTCTCCGATTAAGCTGTAATCGAGCGAACCGATCAAACGCGAAACCTTCTGGCTGCGCGGATCGGTGGCGACGAAGGTTCCGATGCCGATTCCGGCCGCTTCGCTCAGGAGCACGCGTCGCACCACAACCTCTTCGATATTCCCTTGATAGGTCTCCCGTAGGAGCCAGCGGCAGTGCGGACAGAGATCGCCTTCGATCGAAATACCCAACTCCTGCTCCGCTTGGGGGCGAAATTCCGCCGGGATCAAATGCAGGGGCTCTTCCTGAATTGGGCATCCTGCGATGGCATACATCCTTCCCTGTTCTGTTTGTGAGTATCGCTCGAGGCCTGCCTTGAGCTGATTCGCCAGAGTGGACTTGCCACTTCCAGGCGGGCCCACCAGCAGGAGGATGCGCTTTCGGGTCTCTAGGCCACGGGCTGCAGAATCGAAGTGGCGGACCACCTGATCCAGAGCTCGGTCGATTCCAAATAACTCGTCCGCGAAGAGAGCGTAACTGGTCTCCCCTAGTCGCCCGAGCCGCGTGCCTGGATGTTGAATGGAGACATGGATTCTGGCGTGAGAGAGCCGCGCGATCTCGGGATGCTCCTTGACCATGTCGTAGTATTCAGGGAAGTTACCTTCCCATTCCAAAGACTCATGATGTTCTCGGATCTGCTTCCATAATTTCATCCTACTCCCCTTCCTCGAGGCTACCTACAGGAGGAGGTGTGCGCGCCCACCTCCTCCCTTCGGAGCCAAGCGTTCCTAGAACGTCGCGCCGAGTAACTCTGCAAACCCGATCACGGAAACGGCCGCTCCGCCTATGATGAAGATCCACGCTACGACTCTGGCAAGAGCGCGCAGCGGCGGAGCCATGTATAGGAATAGCAGGAAAAAGGATCCGGCCAGGACCCCGGTCACTGCGGTACCCATAGCATCATTGTCCCTCGCGAAAAAGATCACATAGATCAAATACGCGACCGACGAGAAGCCCCCGTAGAAACCTAGGGCCCGCGTGCCGTGTCCCTGAATTCCAGCGCCTGCGACCATGAACGCATAGATCGCCCACAGCGCGAACAGTAATCCTAGTTCAGGGCTTTTCACGGTGCCAAACGCAACACTGACGCCTAAGATGGTACCCACGATGGCGGCGAGCCAGCCGGTCGTCTTGCCTTCGGCCACTCCTACCTGCCACCATCCATGGGCCACCATGATCGCCCCTACCAAGACAGTTCCTACCGTTAATGTAAGCATTTCGATTTACCTCCTCCTTGTGAGGTTCGGTCTTTTGACGACGGACGAAAGCATCCGCCGCCCTCAGTATCGGTATCGCCGGGCCACGCGCGCATCGCCCGGCTCACCGTCAACAAGGCTCTCCGGAGCCATTGATCTGGACGCAAAGAGCCTTGATCAACCACTTTCCTTTTGCTCGGGATCCCAAAGTCACGCATGGGATTCTCGATAAGGGCGAGGTAGATTGCTCAGCCAGACTATCGATCAAGTGAGCAAGCACCGTGAATCCAATCTGCATAGCGGAGTGCAGTCTGCCAGTTCGATGGTCCCCTTCTTGGCCCCATCTGCTTCGGTCGCGGTAGCCGTGCCCGGCTTCCAGAAACAGTGGCACCCGGTCACGATACCTGTGAGGACGATTCCCACGCCAAGGAGCTGCAAAATCCCGTAGCTCTCTCCCAGTAGAATGCTGGATAGACTGACCGTAACCACCGGCTCAAGATTATTGAGGCATGCCGCTCGGTTCGGGCCAAGCAGGCTAACCCCAGCAAACATCCCCATAAAACCTGCCTCGAAGAAGACCACCACTCCGAAGCTCCGCCTCAATTCGACGCTGAATCCGGGTCAATGGTTCGAAACGCGTGAACTCGACATTTTTGAGCGGGTCTTCGATATTAACTTCAGCAATTGGTCTTCGAGACCAAGCGCGCGAAGCACTCTCCAGGCGTACTTGGCAGGTGCATTGGTGAAAAGGTGTTTATGGCCGCGCAGGGCGCCCAACTCGTCAGCCAGGCGCGGGTCCCTCGATAGGTAATCTTCCACCGGAAGGTCATGAATAAAGTCGAGTAGGTCCGCCGCCTCCACCCGGCGGTGCAGGAGCACACCACGAACGGAGGAGCCATACACGCCGAAATATTCCTCCCGCATCTGATCGGCAAGTGAGGGCGGGAGGCCGAGGTGTTGTTCGAGGTATAAGCTAATCCGGGCGTTGAGGGCTTCCATCAGACCACAGCTTGCCGGGTAGAGCGTGTTATCCAAGTCAAATAACCAGACCGGGCTCGGTTGCTTGTCAGCACCGAGGTCGCCTCCGAAACGGTTTCTCATCGAGTGGTCTCGGTCACTTAGGAGCAGGAGGCCAACAGGCCCCGCTCTGCGAGCCAACCCACTTCGATGGCATCCTTCAGCTCTCGCTTGCTGGGCCAGCCCCTCACCTGATTGCCATCCCGATATTCCCTGCACCGCAGGCCGAAATCGGTGGCGGCGAAGGTTACATACGGGTCCAGGTCGAGCCCATCCATGCGCACGGTTGGGGAACCGACGAACTGGAGGCGCTGCGCCTGCTGCTCGGTCTCCACCGGCACCAGCTCAAGGCGCGCCGGTATTCGCGTCTCCGACAGGACGATGCGGATCAGCTCTGCGGCCATCACATAATCCGGGCAGTCCGCCGTATACAGCAGTTCGATTTTCATCGGGTCGCTACTCGCAGCATCCGAGCTACCTTTCCAGCCTGCAGCAGGCCGGGATCCCCAGAAACACCCATACGGCAAATAAAGGAATGAGGGTCAGGGCGTCAACGCCTGAACGGGTCAACAAGAAGGTGCCCAGCAGAATTCCGCCTGCGGAGTAGAGGGCCAGGCGCAACCGACTGCGGAGCCTCAGTCTACGGTTTGGCTTTGGGTCAGTTCCTTCGGTGGCGGCCTCGACCCCGCGCATAAACTCATCCACCTCTGAAGCATCGAACAGGCGGCGGTCCGCGTCTACCATTTCACTCACGGAAGGACTCCCAATGCACCCAGCAGGCTTGCAACGTTCGCCGCCGGACTGAGCAGGTTTAGCGCCACGTACCCGATCGGCACGGCCAGAAACAGATGCGCCACCAGCGGTACGATCGCAAATTTAGGCCATGGGAACTTGACTAGCGGCATCATCGGCGGCATGGTCACCATCATGGTGGCCCAAATAAAGATCCCCCAGACAAACGCGAGCGTCCACGTCCCATTGCCGAAAACAAGGTTGTAGCTGATGGCAAACGTAGTGCCGATGATGAAATGCCAGACGTAGCCAGCAAGGATCGGCTTCCCGGACGGAAGCCCGGCTTCTCGCCAGGTCTGCGGCAAGGCTGCAGACATAAACCCACGCACCACTCGCATGGGAAGTTTCGGCAACCCGCGCGGTTGAGGATATACCGGCTTCCCCTTTCCGTTCATCGCAGCGTCCATGGTGGCCATGATGGTTCGCCGCTGGTCGGCATCCATTTCCGCCAGGACACCCATCTGACTAGTCATCACCGCTTGACGGAGGTCTTCCGGCAACTGTGCCAGTCCATTCTGCATCGCACCTACCACCGACAGTCTCAGCGGCTCACGAAATCCCGCGATCACCGGCAGTCGTTCAGCCAGCATCCTGTGCCGCCGCCCCTCCGAAGCCTCGGACATGAACTTGACCATTTGACCCATGAGGTTGCGCTGGAGCTGGGGGGCCAACCCATATGCGATCGTGCCGAACATCTGCGGCATATCCAGCGGGAACACCTTAAGCACATGGTGGCCAAACAATCGCACCACGTCCAGAGCGGCGGAAGCGAGGATCCCGCTCACGATTCCCCACAAGATAAGTTCGACGATAGCATTGCCTGTGATCAGCCCCCCGATCAGAGCCACAATAAAGGCGATGAGAGAACGAATGCCCCAATACCGCCACAGCAATCGAGCCGGAATCCCGAACATGCGGTCGAACGTCAGCGACCCAACCGGTACGCCAAGACTTACGATCGCTAGAATCCACAGCAACCAATTCATGATCACTCTCCGTCGGTCAGCGTTATACGGTTGTGAGTTTGACTGAGTTTCGGTTTCATGATTTTCCTATATCCCTCTCCCCCCCAAGGGGATATTATTGCGAAAAAAAGGGAATGGCAGGACCTGCATAGCAGGATTCGAATCCTGCCATACCCCGTAAGAGAGCAGTTTTACGCCGTGCTCAGGGCTACCGACGACAGCCGTCGTCGCAATGGGCGATCGCGCGTAGTGTCCAGCGCGGGGTTGCAATACCTGTGGTGCTCATATACCGTCTCCTTTCTCGGCCTGAAATATGCTCACATACCTCCGCCCATCATATGTTGGAGGGCGGACATCATCGTGGTTCTTTGCGGCTCGGGCAGGCCTCCCGCCGCTTCCTTGACGTATTGCATCTCCTTGTTTCGCTCCTCTTCGGACAGTGACTGCACGATCTGCATGTGGGTCGACATCAATGCTCCGCGCTTCTCCTCCGGAAAGTCAGCCAGGATTGCGGTGCGGGTTGCGACGAGTTTTTGAGTGTCCTCCTCGGGCAAACTGTACACCGCCTCCATCATCATCTTCATGGATTTCTGCCGCTCATCGTCAGGCATCTCGTAGAACAGGGTCAGCCGATCGGTGAGCATGGTCCGCCGAACGTCTTCGGTTTGGCCGGCCATGGCGGCAGCCATATCTTTCATGTTCATATCCATTCGTTCATCCCTCCTCTTGAAAGTCGAGCTGCGAATCGAGTGATAACTATTCTCTCGCCCAGGATCACCTCCTGCTGCTATTCGGCGGTACATGAACTCGGAGTTCCTGCGAAAGCGAGTCTGGCCTGTAAAAGATCAGGTAGAGTAGCCAGCCGCACCAGGCGATGGCGACGGAGAAACCGAAGCTCACCCAAAACGGCAAGACGGCATATATCACTGCCGCCACTGCAGCCAACAAGATAAGAAGCCAACCCATCTAAGCGCCGCCTGCCAGAGCCTGATCCATGGATCTCATACACAGGACTCGGGTCTCGGAGTCCAAGCTTGTGAGCGCCGACATCTGCGCTCCCATTAGCGCACTTCGGCTCTCGGGCGAGAGGAGACCAAGGCCTTTCGCCATCCACGCGAAATGGCGATTCCGCTGCGGCTCCGGCATCGCTGCCAATGTAAGCAGCCGCCGCTTCAGCATCCATTGCTGTAGGCTGCTCGTCTGATCACTTATGACGCCGACCATGATTATCATGGTCGCCTCCATTTCTTGGTTGAGTGCAATGGGGCGCAGGATCAGGATAAGGGCCGAACCCGCCAGGAAGAATGCCGCACCCACCCAAAAGCCCACCGGATTGGCTTCTGGGTAGAAGCCTATAACTCCGGCCGCGCGGATCGGTGGTAGATTGAGAAGCTGAATGAAGGACACGAAAAGGAGCAACGTACCTAGCCAGAGCAGAAACTGCTTCACGAAAACCTGGGCCTTTGTTTCCACTCCCTCTAAGAGACGAGTCTTGTACCAGCCCCGCAGCGGCACCAGCACAGCCAGGGCGGCCAACAAGGAGGCCACGCTGACCACCTGGCCGGCTGGGCTGCCGCTGGAGAAGGCGTCAAACTCGCGCGTGACACCCAGCGTGGTGAAGGGAACGGTTCCGAAAAACGCATTCACAAAGCCATAAAGCAGGATTAAGAGACCCACGAAAAGGATGAGTCCCTTGATTAACTCGTGTACGAATCCTGTTCCACCCAGTCCCAGCATCCTCAAGCGCCGGCTCTTGGCCATCTTGTACATCCCTCGCAACGGGATGATGGCGATGATCCCCCAGAAGGCCAGCACGAAGCCCCACCAGTTCCATTGTGGCATGCCGAGCTGCGGCATGATGGCGATCATCAGGCCCACACCCATCAGGATCGTGCCTTTGACATAGTTGACCCCGCCGGGCAGGATGAGGTCGGGGCGGAAGGGGAGCAGCGGCTTGATCTCCAATCCGGGCACGTGTTCGCCCTGCGTGGCCTTGAGCGCCAGCCAGGCGCCTGATAGCCAAAAGCCGAGCATGCCGATCGGGAACAGGTACGCCTTGTCGATCGCGGGCGTGTGCGGGACGTTTGGCAACATGGCCGCGAAGTAGATGAATAGCGGCATGAATATGACCCCACCTATAAACAGTGAGGACCGATAGGCACTGTACAGTTTCAAACCGCCCGCGGGGTACTGCATCAACCCCATGACGAAGGCGATGAACGCGATCCCGAGATACGGACTCGCGTCACCCACTGGCGGGGTTTCACCGAGCCACGCCAAGGACCCGGCGAAAATGAGCGTCAGCGCCAGAAAGGTCCAGAAATGGAGCAGCTTTATCGTTCCCGCGCCGGATCGCCGCGATGCGATGAAGGCCGCCAGGACGTAAAGCGATGGCAGCGTGTAGGCGATGATCACCGCCTCCAGATAGGCGCCCTGGCGGAAAAGCATGCTCATCAGCATCCACCACACGGTAAGGCCGGCCCAGAAAAGCGAGCCCAGCAGCGGGACACCAATGCGCATCGGAAGAACACGCTTTCCGGCCACGCTTCGAGCATCTTCCACGCTCAAAGACTCCACTGCGACAAGCTCATTTGTAGCTTCGCTCACGGTTCCATCCAATCGGGCAGCATGCTCAACTCACTTGCTGTATGCTTATACCCCCCATGGGGATTTGAGTATACACCGCCCAGGTCGGCGATGTCAAGGAACCTGCTCGGGCTCCGCTGCCCGGTGCATGCCACTAAGTCGAAAGACCTTCAAGGCACATGGTTCTCATAGCTCTCCATGGTCGAAGGTCTCAAGGCGGCGGCGCTCTCATTCGACGAGGGCCCAGCCGTGCTTGCCTGCTGCGCCGAGGCGATGGCGGATGCGGAACGGTGAGATCTATTTCTGCGACATCAACGCTCCCTCCAACTTTGCTGCGGACGCCCTGCAGGTCATCGGCTTCGAGCCCTTACCAAGCTTGGCGGACTTTCTGCTCGAGCGGACCGGACGATCTCAGTATCCGTCATGTGATTGATCGCCCTTGTCCCATGGGGGGCAAGGACCCTGGCCAGGGGGGTTATGAACTACCGGCCAGATCCTGATTGGAGGTTGATTCCAGCCAAAGATAAAGTGTGTCCGTACGCCGGAGTCGGAGTGTGCAGGCCCACCTCAGAGCGGGGCAAACTGCTCTTCGGTCGGCTCCGCACAACAGTACCAGGGCTCACTCAGATAGGGGATCGGCGCGCGGGGCTGTCGGCCATTCGCCTCTCGCATGGGCAGCCCAACCAGCGCCGCAACCTGTCGAAAAATCTCGCGCCGCTCCTCGCCGCGCCCTACCCCGGCCTCAACCACGGCAAGTACATCTTGGTGGAGATGGTCTACGGACGGGTTGCTGTTCTGCCAGGGATAGCTCAGCAGCTGCTCATCAAAGGAGCCAACGATTGCCTGCACTTCGGGCAACTCAAGCAACTTTGAGCCGGCCGGAATCAGCAGCCGGATCGCCAGGTGGATGGAGGCCATATTCTCGACCAGACCATATTGATCTAGAAAGGCGAGCAGCCGCCGGTACCCGTCCAGCGTCGTCCAAGGCATGAAGCTCACGAGCGTCGGATTGAGCGCCAGCCCTACTTCCTGGAACCAATCGACGACCTGGATGATATCTGCCTGCGTGTGACCCTTGTCCAAGCGGGCCAGCACCCGATCGTCTATGGACTCGAGTGCGCTGGTCACGAACAGGCAACCCGTATCGCGAAGCGTCGGCAGGTGCTCGGCGTGCCTTAGCAGGTGCTCGATCTTGATGGTCACGTCGTAGGTGAGCCGAGGGAATTCGGCATGCAGTGAGCGGACGATAGGCAGCGCGTGCCCGGTACCGTTGAAGAAGTCTGGATCGCCAAAAGTGATGTGCTCCGCCCCCGCGCCTACCTGCTGCCGGATGTCCTCTAAAACCACATCGTGCTGGACCACACGAAACATCCCCTCATACACCGGGACAATCGGGCAGTGGCGGCACCTATGCTTACAACCTCGGCTGGCCTCCGTGTAGCCCACGATCCGACTCTGATTGTCTCCCATATTTAGTTGGGCATACTGAGATAGCGGGGGTAACCCTGAGCGTTGCGGGGTTATGAATGTTTGCCGCACCAGTGAGACGGCGGGTTCTGGCTGACCAACCGCTTGAGGGCCCGTGCCATTGGCGCTCAGTCGCTTTACCAGCGCCGTCAATCCCGACTCGTACTCGCCTCCCAGGATGGTACCCACACCCAGCCTGCGCAGATAAACCTCGTTCATGGGCGCGTATAGGCCGTAGCAAGCGAGCTGCGCGCCTCCATTCAGACGCCTGACCCGCTCGATGAGCGGCACGACCAGGCGCGTTGCCGTATGCATCGGCAGGTAAAAGGCCACCACGTCTGCGGCGCGTATGGCACCCTCGTCCAAGCGTTGCACGGCCAGATCCAGGCAGGTCACATCGGCCCCAGTTTGGCTAAGCCAGGCAGCTGGCGACGCCAGTCCGAATGGCTGGCGGCCCAGTTCATAGGTTGAGATCAAGACTACATGCATGCGGTGTTCAAAACCGGCTGGGCCGCCTCCCTTGATCCCAATCAGCAAGCCGAGCATGTCTTGTGTTTTTTCCCGCCATCCTCTCAAGCAACTTCTGCTGGGCTAGAGCTGTGATTTCTATCATGCGTTCCTCGTGGCGATTCTCAAAACATCACGACCGGCGGCTCTGCTGGTGTACACATTAATGAAAGTTGCATCTTCTTTAACACTATTTTGCTGCAATTCCCGCACAAGGTCAACGGCGCGCCGAGTTGGCCGGAAGCAGCGAGGTTTCGTCGGGCGGCATGACCATGGATTTTCCCGCGCGTGGGTCTGGCGCAGCGCGGTTTCCGCGCGCCGCGGGATTGCACCTCAGGCGAAGACCATCAAGGTGCATGGTTCTCAAAGCTCACCATAATCGATGGTCTCAAACTGGCGGCGCGCTCATTCGACAAGGACCCAGGCGTGCTCTACTGCTGCATCGGGCAACCAGTGGCGGAACCGGATCGGAGTTGGCAGTGAACGTGCGAGGTATTATTCTTGAGACGAGTCGGGCACTGCAGACGGCTCGTGACGGGTTCGGGCCAGGCCGCCGAGGACGGCAGTGCCTGACGACCGAACTCTACGAGGCTGATTTAAATGGATTAGCCTGCCACCAGGTATAAGGAGAACCTTCCATGCATGACCCAGCGGTAGAAGATGGCGTAAAGAGCCTGAGCGATCTGTTTCGCGCCGCCGATCCGCTCCAGACCCGCGCCGTATTTCACTACATGCGACTGCTCTTGGACAGCGGGCAAGCGGTATCCGTCGATTCGCTTGCCGAGTCGCTCCAGCTTCCGCTGGAGCAGGCACAGAGTGTCACGCGTGAGATCCGGGCTCGTGGCGGAGAATTCGATTCCGAGGGCAACTTTATCGGGTTTGGGCTCACGCTCGTCCCGACCCCCCATCGCTATCATGCACAGGAGCGTGAGCTGTACGTCTGGTGTGCAACCGATGCGTTGATCTTTCCGGTCATCTTTGGCCATTCGGCAGTGATCCGCTCGCCGGACCCGGTCACCGGTGAGACCATCCGCCTGAGCATCACGGCCGACGCGGTCGAAAGCGTAACGCCCAAGACGGCAGTCTTATCACAGGCGATGGAGACCCTCGATGTGGACAATGTGCGTGGATCGATGTGCTCCTACGGCCACTTCTTTGGGTCAGTCGACAGCGCGAAGCAGTACATCGGAAATCACAAGGGCGCCGGGTTGCAGATCGTGCCGGTGAGCAAGGGTTTCCGGATCGGCAGGATTCTCGTCAAGCGCGATCCGTCGATGCGGGCCATCCTGAGCCAGCTGGCGCCCGGCTGCTGAACTGAACGAAGCCTCGGCCGAGCTCATCCGCAGCGAGGATCTCCTGTAAGGCGTAACGTCGAAATCAGGCATGTCAGCCTAGCTCTTCGCCGCCAGCCAATGGCTGCATCACTCCGAAAAGGGTCCCTTCGGGATCAGCAAAATACGCATGCGTTCCCACTCCGGGCACCTCGTTCGGCCCGTGGACAACTTTGCCACCTGCTGCCTCGATTTCACGCGTCGCCTCTTCCAGCGATTCGACCTCCAAGGTATTGATGACGGCCTGGTCGAAGGCTCGGCGCATGAACCCCCCGTTGATGCCGGGCTCACCATCCGGACCGGTCGTGGCCAGCCAATATGTCTGTTCCTCTCCACCCCAATCCGCTATTTCCCAGCCAAAGACGCGGGCATAGAAGTCGGCCAGCTTCTTCGGATCGTCGGCCAGGATCTCAAAGTGGACCGGTCGTTTCATCGCGCACCTCCCAGAACTTAATATGGCTCGGCAAGTCAAATCGTAGATAAGCGAGCGCTTGCCGCAATTCTATCCTTGGGGTCGGAATCGCCTGCCTCATGTTGGCAAACCCACCGCTAGCTAGGTAGGACTGGACATGTCACCCAAAGACCCGGAACGAGAGATGTAGAGCGAAGAACTGGGAAGGGAAGGTGGTTCGGAGCGAGGGTGATGATCTGCGAAAAACGACTCGTGAGAATTGGAGTTAGTCAGATTCGGAGTGGATCTTGATCACGCGTACGCTCACCGGCTCCGCTTTGCCCTTGAGCTCCAAGCTGCGGCTTTCAAGATCATCGGTATCTAATTCGGCCGCCTGCGCGGCATCTTCGCTCACTACGATTTCGCCAGTGGCAGCCGCCGAGGCCAGGCGGGCCGCGGTGTTGGGCCCATCGCCTAAAGCCGTGATATCGGTCAACCCTTGCTCTGAACCCACCGCTCCCACAAAGGCTTCCCCCGTGTGCACGCCTGCACCGACCGGCACCCAGGGGCCCTCCGCGTCCGAGTGGCCCGTGGCCGTGAGCAGCAGCTTGGCAGCCTCGATCGCCACCCGGGCGTGATCCGGCCCCGCAAAGCCTGGCGTATATATGCCGGTTACTTCATCCCCGATCAGCTTATCGACCAGTGCGTCCGATTTGACCATCACGTCCGTGGCGACCTTATAGAATCGGCCGATGAGGCGACTGAACTCCATCGTGCCCATTTGCTCTGCCAAAGCGGTGGATCCCCGGACGTCGGCAAACAGCATCGAGAGTTCGATCTCCGCGCCCCCTAGGTTCTCGGCCGCAAAGTGCTCGCATGCGTTGC